>CALMNS010000218.1 GCA_937871635.1 uncultured Solirubrobacter sp. | reverse complement strand
CTCGGGACGTACTCGATCGACGAGAACGGCGACACGACGCTGACCGACTACGGGATCTACACCGTCAAGAACGGTGAGCTCGAGTTCGACCAGACCGTCAAGGCTGCCGCCTAACTAGACAGCAGTCGAACAGGACTCAGCGGGGCGGCCCTTGCCAGGGCCGCCCCGGTCCTGTTTGGTGCACTTGACATGGAAGCTGCCAGCGTTCCCGTCGCTCCCGCCGTCCCGTTCGGCGAGAAGGCGCGGGCCTTCATCTCCACCTACGGCCTGATCGCGATCCTCGCGGCCCTGCCGGTCTACTACGGGGTCTCCGACCTCGTCAACGACGGGAACCTCACCCGGCTCGGCAACAACCTCGTCGCCGGGCTGTCCAACGGCGCCATCTGGGCGCTCATCGCGATCGGCTACACGCTGGTCTACGGCATCGTCGAGCTCATCAACTTCGCCCACGGCGAGGTCTTCATGATCGGCTCGTTCGTGTCGGCCTCCTTCTTCGGCACCGTCGGGCTGACGGCGGCCACCGGGGTCCTCGGCCTCGTCCTCGGGCTCGCGCTGACGCTCATCGTCGCGATGCTTGGCTCCGGCCTGCTCAACGTGATGATCGAGCGGGTGGCGTATCGACCGTTGCGCGACGCCCCCAAGCTCGCGGCGCTGATCACCGCGGTCGGCATGTCCTTCATCCTGCAGAACGTCGGCCTGCTCTGGCGCGGCGGCTCGCAGGAGGGCATCACCGACCTGGTGCAGGCGCAGAAGGAGCTCTTCTCGTTCGGCGGCGTCACCGTCTCCAACGGCGACCTGCTCTCCGTCGGCGTGACGATCCCGCTCGTGCTGCTGATGACGGCGTTCATCACCAAGTCGCGCCTGGGCAAGGCGATGCGTGCCACCGCCCAGGATCCGGAGGCCGCGCGCCTCATGGGGATCAACGTCGACACGACCATCTCCCTCACCTTCCTGATCGGCGGGATGCTGGCCGGCGCCGCCGGCCTGATCTACGCGCTGTACCAGACGACGATCTGGTACTTCCAGGGCTTCACCGCCGGCCTCATCGCGTTCACCGCCGCGGTGATGGGCGGCATCGGCAACCTTCGGGGGGCGGTCCTCGGCGGGCTGATCATCGGCTTCATCCAGCAGATCTCCGACAACCGGATCGGCACGGAGTGGACGCCCGCGCTGGTCTTCTCGTTCCTCGTCCTCATCATGGTCTTCAAGCCGTCCGGCCTGCTGGGCGAACAGACGAGGGAGGCGGGATGATGCCCCGCGGGTACTCCGCACACACCGTGGCGGCCCGAGAGCGGGTGCTCGCGTGAGCGCCACGGAGACCCCGCCCGACGCCCCGGGCACCCCGCCGGGGCAGATCTCGATCAAGCCGCAGTCGGCGCTCGTCGCGCGCCTCACCGCCCCGGCGACCCAGAAGCTGATCCTCCCGGTCGTCTTCCTGGGCCTGATGGCGCTCGTCCCGCTGGTGCTCGACCAGAGCTCGCCCCTCCTGCGCGACGCGACGCTGGCCGCCGCGTACGTGGTGATGGCCCTGGGGCTGAACATCATCGTCGGCTTCGCCGGCCTGCTCGACCTGGGCTACGTCGCCTTCTTCGCCATCGGCGCCTACACCATCGGCTGGCTCGGCTCGGGGTTCTTCGCCGAGGCGAACGGCGGCGAGGGCATCCACATCGCCGTCACCGGCTTCGCGGCCAGCCTGCCCGGCATCCACGTCAACTTCCTGCTCGTCCTGGTCGCCGCGCTGATCTTCACCACGATCGCGGGCATGATCATCGGCCTGCCGACCCTGCGGCTGCGCGGCGACTACATCGCCATCGTGACCCTGGCCTTCGGGGAGATCATCGGCGACATCGCCGAGAACGGCGACCGCCTGTCGATCGGCGACTACAAGCTGACGAACGGCAAGCAGGGCATCACCCCCGTGGACAAGATCGACCTGCCCCTCGTCGAGCCGTTCAAGCTCGGGGCGATCGACGGCCGGCCGTGGTTCTGGGTGGCGCTCGCGCTCGTCGCGCTCGTCCTCTTCGTGAACTTCCGGCTGCGCGACTCGCGCCTCGGGCGGGCGTGGATCGCCCTGCGCGAGGACGAGGTGGCCGCGTCGTCGATGGGCATCCCGCTCGTCAAGACCAAGCTGCTGGCCTACGGCACCGGGGCGGCGTTCGGCGGCATGTCGGGCGCGTTCCTCGGGTCCTACCTCAACACGGTCAACGCCGACCAGTTCCAGTTCTCGTTCTCCATCTTCATCCTGTCGATGGTCATCCTCGGCGGCCTGGGCTCGATCTGGGGCGTGGTGGTCGGCGCCATCGCGCTCTCGTTCATGAACTTCCGCCTCATCCCGGAGCTCCGCGACGCGCCGTCGCTGGTCGGGCTCGACTTCGAGCTGACCGACCTGTCGTTCGGCATCTTCGGGTTCCTGCTGGTGATCATGATGATCATGCGGCCCGAGGGGCTGCTCCCCGAACGACGGAGGCAGATCGAGTTGACCGAGAACCTCGAGGGCGGCGACGACGTGCCCGTCCAGGCGGTCAAGGCATGATGCCCCGCGGGTGCTCCGCACGGGTCGGCGGCCTTCCTGAGGCGGTGCTCGCGTGAGCGCGGGAGCCGTCGCGGCGTCCGACCACACGCCGGACTCGCGCGTCCCGGGCGACGCGCTGCTCTCCGCGGAGGGGGTCACCAAGCAGTTCGGCGGCCTGACCGCCGTGAGCGGGGTGGACTTCTTCATCCCGCAGCGCGCGATCGTCTCGATCATCGGGCCCAACGGCGCCGGCAAGACGACGTTCTTCAACATGCTCACCGGCCTCTACAAGCCGACGCTGGGCAAGATCCGCTTCGACGCCAAGGACATCACCCGGGGCCGGCCGGACAAGATCATGGCCCTCGGCATCGCCCGGACGTTCCAGAACATCCGCCTGTTCGGGACGATGACCGCGGTCGAGAACGTGATGGTCGGGCGCCACGCCCGCATGAAGGCCGGGCTGTTCGGCTCGATCCTGCGCACGCCGGGGGTCGGCAAAGAGGAGAAGTCGGTCCGCGAGAAGGCCCACGAGGAGCTCGAGTACGTCGGCATCGCCCCGCGCCTGCACGACCAGCTCGCCGTCAACCTCGCCTACGGCGACCAGCGCCGGGTGGAGATCGCCCGCGCCCTGGCCTCCGACCCCAAGCTCCTGCTCCTCGACGAGCCGACGGCCGGGATGAACCCGCAGGAGTCCGCGCAGCTGACGGATTTCATGCGCAAGCTGCGCGACGACCGGGGGCTGGCCATCCTGCTCATCGAGCACGACATGAAGGTCGTCATGGGCGTGTCGGAGTACGTCACCGTCCTCGACCACGGGGAGAAGATCTCCGAGGGGCTGCCCGCCGACGTGCGGGCCGATCCCAAGGTCGTCGAGGCCTACCTCGGGAAGCAGGGCTGAGGCGTGTCCTTCCTCGAAGTCGACGACATCCAGACGTACTACGGCAACATCCAGGCGCTCAAGGGCATCTCGATCGCCGTGGAGGAGGGCGAGTGCGTGACCCTCATCGGGTCAAACGGCGCCGGCAAGTCGACCACCCTGCGCTCCATCTCCGGCCTGACCCCGGCCCGGATGGGCTCGATCCGGTTCGACGGCCAGGAGATCGCCCAGCTGCCGCCGCAGGAGATCGTCCGGCTCGGCATCTGCCAGTCGCCGGAGGGCCGCAAGACCTTCGCGCGGATGACGGTGCGGGAGAACCTCGAGCTCGGCGCCTACCTGCGCAAGGACCACGCGAACTTCGAGGGCGACCTCAAGCGCATCTTCGACCTCTTCCCCCGGCTCGACGAGCGCCAGCGCCAGAAGGCGGGGACGATGTCGGGCGGCGAGCAGCAGATGCTCGCCATCGGCCGGGCGATGATGGGCCGGCCGCGCCTGCTGCTGCTCGACGAGCCCTCGATGGGGATCTCGCCGATCCTCACCGAACGGATCTACGAGACGATCGCCGAGATCAACCAGCAGGGCACCACCATCCTGCTCGTCGAGCAGAACGCGAACTTCGCGCTCGAGGTCTCCCAGCGCGGCTACGTGCTCGAGACGGGCAAGGTCGTCATGTCCAACGCGTCGGACGCCCTGCGCACCGACCCCGAAGTCCAGAAGGCCTACCTCGGAACATGACCGTCTTCGCCCTCATCGGCGCCAACGCGCTCCTGCTCATGTACGCGTGGCTGCTCAGCGCCATCGCCGCCTCCTACCTGTCGGGCCGCAAGGGCTACGGGGAGAAGATCGGCCTCGTCTTCGGCCTGCTGACCTTCGTCGTCGGCGTCGTCATCTGGCTCGTCTGGCCGGCCAAGGAGCACTCGAAGTGGAAGCTGCTCGGGCCGTTCGGCCGGGGGGAGGGCCGCCCGAAGCCCGGCGAGGCCACGAAGAGCCCCACCGGGTCCCAGACGGTCTGACGACCTACTTCCCGAGCGCCGAGCGCAGCGCCTCGCCGAGATCGGGGTGACGGAACGAGTAGCCGAGCGCCTGGGTGCGCCGGGGCACCACCCGCTGCCCCTTGGTGACGATCTCGGCCATCTCGCCGTAGAGCGCCTGGATGGCCGCGGCGGGCACGGGCGCGAACGCGGGGCGCCTGAGCGCCTTGCCCAGCGCCTTGGAGAACGCCTTGTTGGTCACCGGCGTCGGGGCGGTGGCGTTGACCGGGCCGCTCCAGCGCTCGTCGTCGAGCGCGCGCAGGTAGACGCCGACGACGTCGTCGACGTGGATCCACGGCATGTACTGGCGGCCGCCGGCCACGGGGCCGCCGGCGCCGAGCTTGAACGGCGGGAGCATCGTCTTGAGCGCGCCGCCGTTCTCGTCGAGCACGACGCCCGTGCGGACCTTGACCACCCGCACGCCGTGGTCGGCGGCGCGGTCGGCCTCCCGCTCCCACACCTGGCAGACCTCGGCGAGGAAGTCCGTGCCGGGCGCCGCGTCCTCGGTGAGCTCCTCGTCGCCGTGCGGCCCGTAGTAGCCGACCGCGGAGGAGGAGACGAGGACCTTCGGCCGGGGATCGGCCTGGGCGATCCCCGCGACCAGGTTGCGCGTCCCGACCTCGCGCGAGGAGCGGATCCGCTCCTTGCTCTTGGCGTTCCAGCGCTGGGCGACCGGCTCGCCGGCCAGGTGCACGACGGCGTCGCGGCCGTCGAGCGCCTCGCGCGGCGCGGGGCCGGCGTTCGGGTCCCACGGGAGGACGTTCCAGGCCTCGCCGACCGCCTGGCGGGCCTTCTGCGGGCTGCGGCTCAGGAGGGTGACGTCGTCGCCGCGCGCCTTGAGCTCGGCGATCAGCCTCGATCCGATCAGCCCGGTCGCGCCGGTGACGGTGACTCTCATAGGACACTCCTTTTCGCCCGGCCCGATCTAGCTGCGCATCTGGCGCCTCGTCGTCCGGGCGACGTTACGTTGTGATCACGCCCCGGGGCGGTGTCGCGCGCGGGGCCGTCTCCGAGCACTACGACGCGCTCGACCACTGGTATCAGCGTATCTGGGGCGAGCACGTCCACCACGGCCTCTGGCTCCGGGGCGACGAGACGCCCGAGCGGGCCGCGGAGCAGCTCGCCGACCGGGTGGGGGACCTGGCCGCCGTCGGGGAGGGCACGCGCTTCGCCGACGCGGGGTGCGGCTACGGGGCGACGCTGCGCCGCCTCGAGCGGCTCCGGGGCGCGAGCGGCACGGGCTTCACGCTGTCGGCGGCGCAGGCCGCGCAGGCGCCGGATCTCGACGTCCGGGTGGGGGACTGGCTGGCCAACGACCTGCCCGACGGCTCCTGCGACGCGGTGATCGCCATCGAGTCGGTCTCGCACATGCGCGATCCCGGCCTCGCCTTCGCCCAGGCGGCCCGCGTGCTGCGGCCGGGGGGCCGGCTGGTGGTCTGCGACTGGCTGGCGCGCGGCACCCGCTCCGGGTGGCGCGACGACCGGCTGCTCGAGCCCATCTGCCGCGAGGGCCGGCTCCCGTCGATGCGCACCGCCGCGGAGTACGGGTCGCTGCTCGCCGGCGCGGGGCTGCGGGTGGAGTCCTTCGCTGACGAGAGCCGCCGTGTGTCGCGCACCTGGGCCATCTGCCTGCGCCGGACGGCGGCGGTGCTGGCCCGCGACCCCGAGGCGCGCGCCTTCCTGCTCAGCCCGCGCCACCCGGACCGGATCTTCGCGCTCACCATGCTGCGCATCCTGGCCGCCTACGGGACGCGGGCGATGGTCTACGGCGTCTTCGCCGCCAAGTCGCCGGGGTGACCGGGGCGCCGAGCCGCGCGGGGTGCGTGCCCCCTATGGGCGCTTCGGCGTTTGAGGCGGACGTCAACGGCGCTCGGGTGAGGAGAAGGGAAGAGCGCGTGCCCCTGATGTGCAACGAGCGCCCGGTTCGCGCGTGGCTTGCACGTTGGGGGCGATATCCGCCCTCACGGCGCGAAGGGCGGGCGCGAAGGCGGCGTTTCGCACGTTAGGGGGCACGTCCACCTCGAAGCAGCCACACAGAACCGGTCCAGCCCCGCGTCCGTCATCCGGACCACGTGCCCCGCGGGCGGGGGTGGTTCGGGTGCCGGACGGTGAGCGTCCGTCAGCCGGACCAGGTCCCCGACCGGGTGGGGGTGGTTCGGCTCGCGGACGGTCGCGCACCCCCTCCACTCACCGCCTGCAGTTTGCGGGCCGCGCGCGCCGACCGCTGAGAGCGGCCCGCCGGCCCCTTAGCTCACGGCCCGGAACTCCCCCGTGTCCTGGGCCGTGTAGCCGATCTCGTCGCCGGCGACCATCGCCGCGCCCTCCTGGCGGGCCTCGTCGGCGACGGCGGCGGCCACCGCGTCGGCCACGTCACGGTTGAACGCCGACGGGATGATGTAGTCCTCGCGCAGCTCGGAGTCGCCCACGATCTCGGCGATCCCGCGGGCGGCGGCCATCTTCATGTTCTCGGTGATCTCGCGCGCGCGGACGTCGAGCGCCCCGCGGAAGACCCCCGGGAAGCAGAGGACGTTGTTGATCTGGTTCGGGTAGTCCGAGCGGCCCGTGGCGATGATCCGGGCGTAGGGCTCGGCCTCCTCCGGCGTGACCTCGGGGGTCGGGTTGGCCATCGCGAAGACCATCGCGTCGTCGTTCATCCGCGCGAGGGCGTCGGCCGGCATGACCCGGGCGCCGGAGAGCCCGACGAAGAGGTCGGCTCCGTCGATGACGTCGGCCGGACCGCCCGTCCGGCGCTCGTGGTTCGTCGTCTCGGCGTACCAGCGCTTCACGGCGGGCATCGTGCCGTCGAGGTAGTCGGCGCGCTCGGTCGAGAGCGCCCCGCGCGAGTCGCACCCGATGACCTGCGCGACCCCCGCGTTGAGGAGGATCCGGGTCACCGCCACGCCCGCCGCGCCCAGCCCGACGACGAGCACCCGGAGGTCCTCCATCCGCCGGCCGGTGAGCTTCGTCGCGTTGAGCAGCGCGGCGAGGACCACGACCGCGGTGCCGTGCTGGTCGTCGTGGAAGACGGGGATGTCGAGCGCCGCCTTGAGCCGGTCCTCGATCTCGAAGCAGCGCGGCGCCGAGATGTCCTCGAGGTTGATGCCGCCGAACGTCGGGGCGAGCGCGCGGACGACGGAGACGATCTCGTCCGGGTCCTTCGTGTCCAGGCAGAGCGGGAACGCGTCGACCCCGCCGAACTCCTTGAAGAGCAGGGCCTTGCCCTCCATCACCGGCATGGCCGCCTCGGGGCCGATGTCGCCCAGCCCGAGCACCGCCGACCCGTCGCTCACCACCGCCACCGTGTTGCGCTTGATCGTGTACTGGAAGGCCTTGGTCCGGTCCTCGGCGATCGCGGTGCAGACCCGCGCCACGCCGGGCGTGTAGGCCATCGAGAGGTCGTCGCGCGTGCGCAGCGGGATGCGGTTGCGCTGCTCGATCTTCCCGCCCACGTGCAGCAGCAGCGTGCGGTCGGTCGTCTCGACCACCCGCACGTTCTCGACCGACTCGATGGCGGTGGTGATCTCCGACCACTGGTCGAGCGAGCCGGCGTCCACGGTGATGTCGCGCAGCGTGTCGGTGGAGTCGATGGAGACGAGGTCGACCGAGCCGATGTTGCCGCCGGCGGCGCCGATCGCGGAGGCGACGCGGCCGAGCATCCCGGGCTGGTTGGGGATCTCGACGCGGATGATCAGGGAGTACTGCGCGGAGGGAGCGGCCATGTCGGGCGCAGCCTAATCTCTCCCCGATGTCGGACGGCGCCGAATCCCGCGAGCTCTTCCTGATCGACGGCAACTCGCTCGCCTACCGGGCGTTCTTCGCGCTGCCGGAGTCCATCGCGACCTCCGACGGCAAGCCGACCAACGCGATCTTCGGCTTCGCGTCGATGCTGGTGAAGATCCTCACCGAGTACGGCGCGGTCCCCACGGTGGTGGTATGGGACGCCGGCCTCTCCGGCCGCAAGGACATCTCCCCCGACTACAAGGCCCAGCGCTCGACCCGCCCCGACCTGCTCAAGGAGCAGTGGCCCCACCTGGCGCCGCTCGTCGACGCGTTCGGCTTCACCAACATCTCCGTCGAGGGCTACGAGGCCGACGACGTGATCGCCACCTTCGCCGCCCAGGCCAAGCAGCGCGGCCTCCCGGTGATGGTCGTCACCGGCGACCGCGACGCCTACCAGCTCGTCGGCGACGGCGTGCGGGTGATGTCGACCTCGCGCGGCGTGACCGACACGAAGGTCTATGACCGCGAGGCGGTGGTCGACCGCTACGGGATCCCGCCCGAGCTGGTGCCGGACTTCATCGGCCTCAAAGGCGACACCTCGGACAACATCCCCGGGGTCCCGGGGATCGGGGACAAGACGGCGTCGGACCTGCTGCAGCGCTTCGGGGACCTCGAGACGGTCCTCGGCTCCGTCGACGAGATCACCGGGGCCAAGCGCAAGCAGAACCTGATCGACCACGCGGAGGACGCGCGCATCTCCAAGCGGCTGGCCACCATGGTCTTCGACGTCCCCGCCGAGCTCGACCTGGTCGCCGAGTCCAACCGCCAGCCCGACCGCTCGCGGCTGCGCGAGGAGTTCCGCCGCTGGGAGCTCCGCGACCCGCTGCGGCGGCTCGAGGAGGCGCTCGAGGCCGCCGAGGAGGAGGCGATCCCGCGGCCGGAGGACGTCGACCGGCGCAAGGTCGCGGTCCGCCGGGCGGCGAGCCTGGCCGAGGTGCGCCAGCTCGGCGACGGC
>CALMNS010000217.1 GCA_937871635.1 uncultured Solirubrobacter sp. | reverse complement strand
GCGCACCGCGGTCGGCGTCGCGCGCGACTCCGTGACCGCCGCCTCCCGTCCCCTCGCGCTCCTCGGCCGGGCGCGCGAGGTCGCCCAGGGCGTGGGCGAGGTCGCCTGGTCGGGGCTCAACCCGCCGCCTCCCACCCCGTTCAACGTCGCCCCCGGCGGGCACCGGCGCATCCGGGTGGTGCGCGCCGGGCTCGACGAGCTCAAGGCGGTCAAGGACGCCTTCGGGGGGACGGTCAACGACGTCGTGCTCGCCGTCGTCGCCGGTGCCCTGCGCGTCTTCCTCGAGGAGCGCGGCAAGCGCACGGACGGCGTCGTGCTGCGCGCGTGTGTCCCGGTTTCCGTCCGTGGCGACGAGGCGCGGGGGGCCCTCGGCAACCAGCTCACGCAGATCCTCGCGCCGCTGCCCGTCGGGGTCGAGGACCCGATCGAGCGGCTGCGCACCGTCACGGTCGCCATGCGCGACCTCAAGTCCTCCAAGCAGGCGGTCGGGGCCAAGGCGATCGCCGCGGCGCAGGGCTTCGCGCCACCCACCATCCTCGCCCAGGCGTCGCGGCTGAACTTCTCCGACCGCTTCTACAACCTGCTCGTCACCAACGTGCCGGGGCCGCAGTTCCCGCTCTACGTGCTCGGCCGGAGGCTCGCGGCGATGTTCCCCATCGCCTTCCTGGCCGGCGATCGCGCGCTCGCCGTGGCGATCATGTCCTACGACGGCGGGATGAACTTCGGGCTCATCGCCGACTACGACGCGCTGCCCGACCTCGACCTCATCGCCGAAGGGCTCGAGGGCTCGCTCGCCGAGCTCACGGCGGCCGCGACCCGCTAGGGACAGCAGGCGCCCGGCGGGCGCGAGCGGCGGAGCGCACAGGGGCGGCGAGGGTCAACGGCGCTGGGGAGGGCGGCGGGCAGGACCGGCGTAGGCGGGCGTTCGTCCTGTCCGTCAGACGAACCACGTCCGCCCGCGCGCGACCTGGTCGGCCTGACGGACGCTCACCGTCCGTCAGGCGAACCACGTCCGCCATCCGGCCACCTGGCTCGTCTGACGGACGGCCCCTTCCTCCCCACCCGAGCGCCGTTGACCTCCGGTCCGCTCGACGCCGAAGCACCCACGGGCACGCGCCCCACGCGCAGCCCTCGCTGCCGTCCGCCGACGGCGCCGCCTCACTCGCCCGAACGGGATTCCCGGGCCGTCTCGGAGACCTCACGCGGCCCACACCCGCCCAAAGTCCCCCGGGCCGCTCCCTGCGCGGCGTGGGGGGACCTTGAACGGGGCCTTCCCGCCCGTACCGACCTGACGGACGCCGCCCCTTGCCCATCACCCCGAGCGCCGTCGACCTCCGGCCCGCCTCACGCCGCAGCGTGCACGGGAGCACGGGGCCGCGTTCGACGGCGGCCGCGCCCTCCCGCTAGCGGATCAGCACGGGCGTGCCGACCGGCACGCGCCCGTAGAGGTCGATGACGTCGGGTACGCGCATCCGGATGCAGCCGTGCGAGGCGCGCGACCCGATCGAGCCGGGGTCGCCCGTACCGTGGATCCCGACGCCGTCCGCGATACCGAGCCAGCGGGCTTTGAGCGGGTTCTCGGGTGAGCCGCCAGGGACCGTCCGGCCGCGGTAGAGGCCGGCCCAGGGGCGGTCGGGCGCACTCCAGGCCGGGTTGACGGCCTTGTTGGTGATCGCCTTCAGGCCCGTCGGCGTGTCGTAGCCGGCCGCGCCGACCGCGATCCCGTACGACTTCGAGAGGCGCAGGCGCTTGAACAGGCGCAGGCGGAAGTTCGAGCGGTCGATGGTGACGACGGTCGGGTAGCGGCTGGCGAGCTCGTTCGCGGTGACCGCCGGCTTGAGCACCGTGCGCCCGGGCCGGACGACGCGCTTGGCCGCCGGGTCGACGACGATCCGCTCGAGGGTGGCGCGCAGCGCGCGGGCGTCGAGGTCGCGGCCCTTCCGGGAGTGGCGGCGGTAGATCCGCCGGACGGTGATGCGGACGGTCGCGTTGCGGGGGCGCAGGTAGACGCGGCGGTCGATCCGCGCGGCGAAGGCCTTGATGCGATCGCGGCGGACCACCACGAAGGGCCCGACGTCGACCGTCGCACCCGGCTTGAGCGAGAGCCCGGCGACGTAGGCGCGTCGCGCGGACTTCAGGGCGTCGAAGCGGAAGGCCTTGGACGCCTCGGTCAGGCGGAAGCGGCGGCCGGCGACCTGCACGGAGACGGCCTTGCGCAGCCGGGGGGCGATGACGGGCTCGAGCCGCGCGGCGGCTTCCTCGAGCGTCAGGTTCGACACGTCCGTGCCGGCCACCGTGACGCCCGCGGCGATCCGCTTCTCGGCGGGCGGAGCGGGCGGGGCCGGCG
>CALMNS010000216.1 GCA_937871635.1 uncultured Solirubrobacter sp. | reverse complement strand
GGTCGAGCGCGCCCGGGCCGACGTCGGCCGCCGCCTCTCGGGCTTCACGGCCGCGCCGTTCACCCCGGCCGAGCAGGCCCGCCGTGCCAACCAGCTCGCCAAGTTCGTCTCCCTCATCCCGTACGAGTACGGCAAGGGCGTCTCGGGCGGGCGGGTGACCATCCCCTTCGAGATCCAGGAGGGCGCCGCCTTCTCACGCGCCGCCCAGGCCGCCTTCGCGGACCTCCAGGGCGCCTTGGCCCGGATCGACCGGCCGGCCACCGAGGCCGCCGAGCGGCGCCTGGGCGAGCTCGACGCCATCCTGCGCGGCGCCCAGGAGCGCCCGTCCGCGGTGCCCTCCGACGAGGCGGTCGAGGAGCGGGCCGAGGCCCTCAGCGCCGGGCTGGACGCGATCTTCCCCGCGGCCTGGAGGGAGCAGTCCGACGAGGGGGACTTCGACCTCATGCAGATCTCGCTCGACCGGCTCGAGCAGCAGGTGGCCGGGGGCCAGTACCGGCAGGCCGAGCAGACCCGGATCGAGCTCTACGCGATCCTCGAGTTCGGCCCCGAGCGCCGTCTCGTCGCCTTCGACCCGGGCCTCGCCGCGCGGCTCGAGGGCCTGATCTGGTTCGGCTCGGAGGGCGACGCGGGGCTCGCGGAGCTCGTGGCCGGCAAGGCTCCCCGCCGCGAGGTCAACGCGACGCGGGCCGCGCTCGACGAGGAGCTCGCCAACGCCCAGTCGACGCTCGGCGACGGCGCGTCGGAGGCCACCGTGGTCACCAACGCGGCGATCATCGTCTTCCGCGAGGGCCTCGAGGGGGTGCTCATCCTCGCCGCCATCACCGCCTCGTTCCTCGGGGCGAACCGCCGCAAGCGCCGTCCGGTCTTCCTGGGCGCGCTGGCCGGCCTCGGGATCTCCGTCCTCACCTTCCTGCTGGCCATCACGCTGCTCGAGTCGCTCCAGCAGTACGGCGAGCGGCTCGAGGCGGTCGTCGGCGTGGTGGCGATCGCGGTGCTGCTGCTCGTGATGAACTGGTTCTTCCACAAGGTCTACTGGACGGAGTGGATCTCCTCCTTCCACAAGCGGCGCCGCTCCCTGCTGGCCAAGGACGAGTCGGCCAAGGTCGCGTTCCTCTCCGCCCAGGTCCTCGGGCTCTTCCTGCTCGGCCTCACGAGCGTCTACCGCGAGGGCTTCGAGACGGTGCTGTTCCTGCAGTCGCTCGAGCTGAGCGCCGGGCTGCGGGCGACGGTCGAGGGCGCGCTGCTCGGCCTCCTCGCCGTGGCGGGCGTGGCGGTGCTCACCTTCAGGCTCCAGCGCAAGCTGCCCTACAAGCGGATGCTGATCCTCACCGGGGTCCTGCTCGCGCTCGTCCTCGTGGTGATGGTGGGCCAGACGATCCGCACCATCCAGGGCGCGGGCTGGCTGCCCATCCACTCGCTCGACGTCGAGCTGCCCTACTGGCTGGGCACCTGGCTCGGCGTCTTCCCGACGTGGGAGACCCTCGGCGGGCAGGTCGTCGCCTTCGTCTTCGTCATCGGCTCCTACTTCGCCGCGGAGTACGTCCGGAT
>CALMNS010000215.1 GCA_937871635.1 uncultured Solirubrobacter sp. | reverse complement strand
ACGACGGCGTCTTCGTGTGCGTCGCGCTGACGCTCAGGCTCGGCGACGACGTCAGCGTCCAGTACGTCGCGACCGAGGCGAGCCATCGCCGTCGCGGCCTGGCCGGCCGCCTGCTGCGCGGGATGATGGCCGCCGCGCGGGACGACGGCCTGCGCAGCGCAACGCTGCAGGCCAGCCCGGACGGGTTGCCGGTGTATGAGCGCCTCGGCTTCCGCAGCGTCGCGAGGCTGCGGGCGCACGTGCGCCCCGACCACGCGTAGCTCGTCGCGTCCCGCTCCCGCAGCGGCCCCGAGGGGGTCCAGCGGCTCGGCGCCGCCGCCAGGTTCACCCGCGCTATCGTGTCGCGCCGCTGTGCGGACCTACGTCGCCACCCCCACCGATCGCGAGCGCTCCTGGTACGTCGTGGACGCCGAGGGCAAGAACCTCGGCCGTCTCTCGACCCAGATCGCCGACGCCCTGCGCGGCAAGCGCAAGCCGACCTACACGCCCCACGTGGACACGGGCGACTTCGTCGTCGTCGTCAACGCGGAGAAGATCACGGTCACCGGGAACAAGCGCTCCGAGAAGCGCTACTACCGGCACTCGGGCTACCCCGGCGGGCTGAAGTCCCGGACGCTCGCGGAGATGCTCGAGCGGCGTCCCGAGGAGGTCATCCGCATCGCGGTCAAGGGGATGCTGCCCAAGAACCGCCTCGCCCGCAAGCAGCTGACCAAGCTCAAGGTCTACGCCGGCCCCGACCACCCCCACGCCGCGCAGAAGCCGGAACTCCTGGAGATCACCACCCGATGAGCAGCTCAGGCGACAAACGCAACGAGGACATCCCTCGCGACGACTCCGTCCAAGGTGAAGTCGACCCCCAGCCGGAGATCGCCGCCGAGGACGTCGTCGGGGCCGAGGAGCAGCCGACCCCCCGCCAGCTCGAGCGCGAGCAGGCGATCGCCGACGAGCCCGTCGCCGAGTCCGAGCAGCTGATCGCCGAGGCCACCGCGCCGTCCCCCGCCGACGCCCCGGGCGCCTCGCCCGCGGACGCCGACGCGCCCGCCGTCCCGCCCACCGCCGGCCCCGAGCTCGCCGTGGAGGACCTCGAGGAGCTCGAGGAGGACGCCGCCCCGCGCGTCAAGCCGGCCATCCCCGGCATGGACCTCGAGGTCGACATCGTCCCCGAGGGCGAGGAGGCCCTGCGCGGCCCGGACGGCGAGCTGCTCGACGACGACGGAGACGCCGCCGAGGAGGAGGACGTCTTCTCCCAGCCGATCGCCGAGGCGTCGATCGACCTGGCCGCCGGCGCGCGCTACCGCGCCACGGGCAAGCGCAAGACGGCCGTCGCCCGCGTCATCCTGCGGCCCGGCACCGGCGCGTACGTCATCAACGGCAAGTCGCTCGACCAGTACTTCCCGCGCCCCACGCTCCAGCGCAACATCCGCCAGCCGCTCGAGACGGTCGGCTACGAGGACCGCATGGACGTGGTGGCCACCATGCACGGCGGCGGCGTCTCCGCCCAGGCCGGCGCGCTGCGCCACGGAGTCTCCCGGGCGCTGCTCGAGGCCGACCCGAACCTGCGCTCCGAGCTCAAGCGCCGCGGCTTCCTCACGCGCGACGCCCGCGCCAAGGAGCGCAAGAAGGCCGGCCTCAAGAAGGCCCGCAAGAAGCCGCAGTTCTCCAAGCGCTAACACCTCCCGGGTTGGCTCGCACGCTCTTCGGCACGGACGGCGTCCGCGGCGTCGCCGGGGAGTTCCTCACCGCCGAGCTGGCCCTACGCCTCGCCCGCGCCGCCACGGCGCGGGTCGCGGCGGACCGCCCGCAGGTCCTGATCGTCCGCGACACCCGCGAGTCGGGCGAGATGCTCGAGGC
>CALMNS010000214.1 GCA_937871635.1 uncultured Solirubrobacter sp. | reverse complement strand
GCTCCATCCGGGCCACCCGCCCGTGGCGGCTCACCGTCCCGTCGCGGCGGACGTAGCCGAGCGCGTTGCTCGTCCCCCCCGCCCCGCCCTCGAGGCCCCACGGCCGCCGGCGCCAGGCGCCGACACTGCCGTAGCTCACGGCGCCCCGCTCGTCGAGCACCTCGTACTCGCGCACGAGGCCCAGCCCGCCGCGGCGCCGGCCCGCCCCGCCCTCGGGCTGCGAGGTGTCGAAGCCGTAGCGCACAACGCGGAGGGGGAACCGCGACTCGATGACCTCGACCGGGAAGTTGTAGGTGTCGCCGTCCGGCGTGGCGATCAGGCCGCTCTCGCCGTCGCGCTCGGCGTCGGCGCCCCAGCCGCCGTTGTTGGGCTCGACGAGCACGAAGACGTCGTCGGCCGCCTCCCCCGCGCCGACCACGTAGGTCGCGCACAGGCTCACGTAGGTGCCGGCGCCGAGCTTCGCCGGGAGGACCGGCGCGAGCGCCCGCCAGACGAGCTCGGTGGCGAACGCCGCGGACTCGTAGTACCAGCCCGTCGGGGCGGGGCGCTCGGCGGTGAACACCGTCCCGCCCGGGCAGCGGACCGCGAAGGGCCGGAAGGCGCCCTCGTTGCTCGCGGCCTGCGGTGCGGTGATCGCCCGGAAGATCGTCTTGCAGGCCGACTCGAGCGCCCCCCGCGAGCAGTTGACCGGCCCGGCGGTCTGCGGGGCCGTCCCCGTGAAGTCCGCCTCGAGCGTCTCGTCGTGCACCGTGACCACCACCTGCACGGCGATCGGGTCGTCGCTGACGCCGTCGCCGTCGATGACGTCGTGGGCGGCGTAGACGCCGTTGGGGATGTGGGCGATCTCCGCGCGGCTGAGCCGCTCGCCCTGGTCGAGCAGCGAGCGGATGGCCGCCGTCAGCGCGCCGGCGCCGTAGCGGCGGCAGAGCTCCTGGACCCCGCGCTCGCCGATCCGCACCGCGGCGATCCCGGACTGCAGGTCCCCCAGCGCGACCTGGGGCAGGCGCACGTTCGCGCGCAGCAGGTCGAGGATCCCGTCGTCGACCTCGCCCCCGCGGCCGATCCGCAGGCAGGGCAGCAGCAGCCCCTCCTGGTAGATCTCGGTCGCGTCGGGCGGGATGCTCCCCGGCATGCCGCCGCCGATGTCGACCCAGTGCGTGATGCTCACGCCGAAGCCGCGCAGCTCGTCGCCGTCGAAGATCGGGGCGACCAGGCAGACGTCGCAGATGTGCGTCGCGCCGCCGTAGGGGTCGTTCGTCGCGAAGAGGTCGCCCGGCGCGAGGTCGTCGCCGAACTTGCGCAGGACGCTCTGGATCTGCGGCTGGAAGGTGCCGGTGAAGACGGTGATCCCGTTCGTCTGGGCGACGACCTGGCCGTCGGGGTCGGCGAGGCCGCACGCGAAGTCGAGGACCTCGTAGACGACGGGGCTCATGCTCGTCCGCGCGAGGACCACGCCCATCTCGTCGGCGATCGCCCCGAGCTTGTCCTTGATGATCTCCTCGGTGAACGGATCGACGCTCGTCGCCACGCCGGTCACGTGACGTCGGCGACCTGGTTGTCGGCCGCCGCGGCGCCGCGGCGCCGGCTCGCCCAGCGGGGCATGGCCCAGTCACGCGGCCACGGGATCTCGTGGCCCGCGGTGAGGCCGCGCGGCCGCTTGACCAGCACGAAGATCAGGATCGCGGCGAGGACGAGCTCGGTCAGCCCCGGGTACCTGCCGTCGAGCGCGCCGTTCTCGATGTTGCGCAGGATCTCCTTGACGACGGTGATGAAGATGACCCCGACCACCGCCCCCGACACGCTGGTCAGCCCGCCGATCACGAGCATGAGCACGATGTTGAAGGTCGCGGCGAAGTAGAACTCGCCCGCGCTGAAGGCGATGATGTAGTGGCCGTAGAGCGCCCCGCCGACCCCCATCAGGAAGGCGGAGAGCACCCAGCCGACGCCCCGCTCGAACGGGACGTTGACCCCGACCGAGCGCGCCGCCGCCTCGTTCTCGCGGCTCGCCCGCAGGCGCATCCCGCGGCGCGAGGCCTGGTAGGCGAAGGCCACGACCACCGCCACCAGCGCCCACAGGAAGGCGCTCGAGATCGTGGTGGTCGCCGGCACCCCGATCATCGTGCTCGTCCCGCGGGTGATCGAGGTCGTCTGGATGTTGAAGGTGAAGACGATGACCAGGAGCGCGAGCGTCGCGATGCCCGCCGGCACGCCGCGCAGCCGCACGATCGGGGTGGCGACGATGAGCGCGACCACCGCGGCGAAGAGCCCGCTGACCAGCGTCGAGGACAGGGTGCCCATCTCGACGTCGAGGATCCACTTCAGGAAGCCCGGCATCTCCAGGAAGGTGGTCCGCTTGATCCCCACCGGGATGGTCAAGAGCGCCGACAGGTACGCCCCCAGGGCGGCGAACGCGATGTGGCCGAAGGAGAGGATCCCCGAGTTGCCGCTGAACACCTGCAGCCCGAGGACGAGCACCGTGGTGATGAACAGGTTGAGGACGATCCCCGTGTACTGGGCGCTCAGGACGAACTGGGCGAGGAAGTAGACGATCAGCAGCAGGACCCAGAGCACGGCCGGGACCCACAGCTGGCGGGCGAGGTTCTCCAAGCGGGACGCCGTGGCCACGATCAGGCCTCGCGGACGGCGCGCCGGGCGAACAGGCCGCTCGGACGCAGGACGAGGATGGCGATGACCGCGCTGAACGCGAACAGCGTCGTGTAGCTCGACAGGTCGGTCGGCAGCGTGGCCTGCAAGGCCGTCACCGCGGCCCCGAGCAGGAAGCCGCCGATCGTCGCCCCGGTGAGGCTCCCGAGCCCGCCGATCACGCCGCCCACGAAGGCGACGAGGAGCGGCCCCTGGCCGAGGGTGGGCGAGACCGAGCCGCTGCGCGAGACGTAGCAGAGCGCGACGACCCCGGCGAGCACGCCGGTGATCGCGAACGCGGCCACGATGACGCGGTTCGCGCGGACGCCGACCAGCCGGGCCATGTCGAAGTCCTCCGTCGAGGCCCGCAGCTGGATCCCGAGCATCGTGCGGTTGAGCCCGGCGGTGACCGCGATCAGCAGCGCGATCGTCACCACGAAGGTGATGATGCTCAGCCGCGAGACCGAGATGCCGAGGATGTCGAGGCTCTCGACGAGCCACGGGTACGGGCTCACGCCCTTGGGGATGGGCCCGACGGTCATGTAGGCGAGCTGCTGCAGGCCGTAGCTGACCGCGAAGGAGGCGACGAGCAGGGTGTTGGGCGAGGCATCGCGCAGCGGCCGGAAGGCGATCCGCTCCATGAGGACCGAGATCACGGTGACCACCACGATGGTGATCACGAGCAGCAGCACCCAGCTGTCGTCGCGCAGGATGAACATGGTGTAGCCGCCCACCATGATGAGCTCGCCGTAGGCGAAGTTCATCAGCCCCATCACGCTGAACAGCAGCGCGAGCGACAGGGCCATCAGCGCGTACAGGGCCCCGTAGCTGATCGAGTCGACGGCGGTCTGGATGACGTCTTGGATGGTGTGCTCCTGTCTCGACTCAGAATCCGATGTAGGCCGTCTCGAGGCCACCGCGCGCGGCGAGCTCGTCGCCGGTGCCCTCGAACTCGATGCGTCCGCCCGTGCGCATGATGTAGACGCGGTCCGCGATGGAGACCGTGCGGGCTGCGTTCTGCTCGACGAGCAGGATCGTGACCCCCTCCGACTTGAGCTGCTCGAGCAGGTCGAACACCTGGTCGACGATCAGCGGCGCGAGCCCGAGCGTCGGCTCGTCGAGCAGGAGCAGGCGCGGGCGGGCCAGCAGCGCCCGGGCGATCGCGAGCTGCTGCTGCTCCCCGCCGGAGAGGTTCGCGCCCGGCTGGTCGTGGTAGCGCTCCAGCACGGGGAAGCGCCCGAGCATCTCCTCGATGTCCTCCTTCGCCTTGGCCCGGTCCTTGCGGCCGCTCGTGCCGATCTGGAGGTTCTCCCGCACGCTCAGCCGCGCGAAGATCCGGCGGTTCTCGGGGACGAGCGAGAGCCCGTGGCGCAGGATGCGGTCGGGCGCCTGACCCGCGATCTCCTTGCCTTCGAACTCGATCGTCCCGGCGCTCGGGCGCAGGACGCCCGTCACGGTCGACAGGGTGGTCGTCTTGCCGGCGCCGTTGTTGCCGACCAGGCCGACGAGCTGGCCCTCGTCCACGTGCATGGAGAGGCCCTGCACCGCGGGGACCCGGCCGTAGCGGACCCAGACGTCAGTCAGCGTCAACAAGTTCATCCGCTCCGTGTTTGCCGAGGTAGGCCTCGATGACCTTGCGGTCCGTGCGGACCTCCTCGGGAAGGCCGTAGGCGACCGACTTGCCGTAGTCGAGCACCTGGATCCGCTCGCAGACGCCGAAGATGACCCGCATGTCGTGCTCCACGAGCAGCACGCCGCAGCCCATGTCCTCGCGCACGCGGATGATCGTCTGGGCGAGCTCGTCGCTCTCGGCGTCGTTGAGCCCCGCCGCCGGCTCGTCGAGCAGCAGGAAGCGGGGAGCGACCGCGACGGCGCGGGCGATCCCCACCCGCCGCTCCTCGCCGTGCGGCAGCGAGGAGGCGTAGAGCCGCGACAGGTGGTCGAGCCGCATGTCGCCGAGCAGCTCGAGCGCCCGGGCGCGGGCCTTGCGGCGGCTGAGCCCGGCCCCCAGGGCGCCGAGCTCCACGTTCTCCAGGACGGTCAGGTCCGGGAAGGTCGCGACCTCCTGGAAGGTCCGCACCAGCCCGTGCTTGACCATCCGCTGGGGCGAGTGGCCGCTGACGTCCTCGCCCCCGAGCGACACGGTCCCGGCGGTGAGCCGCACGAAGCCCGAGAGCGCGTTCATGAACGTGCTCTTGCCGGCCCCGTTGGGTCCGATGACCCCGAGGATGTGGCCCTTCTCGAGGGTCAGGTCCACCCCGTCGACCGCCCGCACGCCCGCGAAGTGCACCTGCACTCCGCGGGCCTCGAGCCGCTCGGCCTCGGGGGTGTCGGCTACCGCTGACACCGGTGTCTCCCGTGCGTCCCGTCGCCTACTTGGAGGCGACGGCCTGCTTGCCGGCGCAGGGGTTCGAGTCCCCGATGTTGGGGATCTCCTTGGCGGCCACCTGCTTCTCGAACTGGCCCTGGCCGTTCTCCCAGCGCAGGATGATCCGGTTCTGCCCGACGGGGCGGTGGCACTCCTTGGTGAACTGGAACGTGGAGTTGATCCCCTTCACCGTGCCCATGGTCTCCATGGCGGTGGCGATCTTCGCCGGCTCGGTCGACTTCGCGGTCTCGATGGCCTCCTTGAGGACCGTGCCGAGGTCGTAGCCGTTGATCGGGTACGAGCTCGAGAGCTCCTCGCCGTACTTCGCCTTGAAGTCGTTGGCGAACTTCGTCACCGCGTCCTGGTCCTGGCCCTCGCCCTCGCAGTAGGACGGGATGCAGGCGAGCGGCGTCGAGTAGTAGCCGTCCACCTTGCCCGCGACCTCCTGGGTCAGCTTGCCGTCGGAGGACTGGTTGCCGACCAGCGGCAGGTCGATCCCCGCGTTGCGCAGCTGGCGCACGGCGGTCGAGCCGCCCGGGTTCCAGGAGCCGATGTAGATGAAGTCGGCCTGGCCGACCTTGCCCTTGGCCCGGGACACCTGCGCGCTGATGTCGACGTTCTCGCCGCCGACGAAGGTGTCCTTGCCGGTGATCTGGCCGCCGAGCTGCTCCCAGCGGGCGGAGAAGTAGTCCGCGGTCGCCTTGGCGTACTCGATCGACGTGTCCTTGAGGACGTAGGCGCGCTTCCAGTCCGGGTGCTCCTCGGCGATCCACTCCGCCGCCGCGACGCCCTCGGTGTCGGAGCCCGTGCCCATGGAGAAGCCGTACTTGCCGATGATGGCCGGCGTGGCGTTCTTGGGCGAGGAGGCGCAGAACGAGATGGCCGGGACGTTCTTGGCCTGCGCCTGGAACGCCGCGGGGCTCCCGAAGTCGAAGTCGCAGGTCGTGATGATCGCGACGGCGCCCTCGTTGAGCAGCTGGGTCGCGTTGGAGGCCGAGAGGGTCTTGTCGGACTTCGTGTCAAGCCACTTGGTCTCGAGCTTGCGGCCGTTGACGCCGCCCGCCTTGTTGATCTCGTCGATCCGCATCAGGAAGGCGTTGCCCGGCTGGCCGTCGTACGGGGACAGCGGCCCCGTCTTGGCCGCCGAGATCCCGATCAGGATCGGACCCTTCCCGTCGCCTCCGCCGCTCTCGCCGCCGCCCTCGGCCCCGCCGCAGGCGACCACCCCGGCCGCCAGGGCGGCGGCGCCGGCCAGGCGCGCGGTCCGGCGAAGGCGCCCGCTCCACGTCTGCTTGCTCTCCATCGTGCTCTCCCCTCGTGTGTGCAATGCAACCGCTCCCTGCCTCGGCCGGTCTCCGGCGCCCGAGTCCCTCGCCGCGCAGTCCCTCACTGCGCCGCCCATGCGCTCACTGCGCCGCCCATCCGCTCACTGCGCCGCCCATCCGCCGTCGACCAGCAGCGACGCCCCGTGGACGTATCGCGCTGCGTCGGAGGCCAGGAACACCGCGACCGGAGCGATGTCCGAGACCTCGCCCACCCGGCCGAACGGCGTCCGCTCGACCATCGACGCCTCGTACTCCGCCGAGGCGAGCAGGTGAGCGTTCATCGGCGTCCGGATGTTCCCGGGCGCGAGGGCGTTGACCCGGATGCCCTCCGGCGCCAGCTCGACCGCCATGGCCCGGGCCATCTGCTCGACCGCGCCCTTCGTCGCGCAGTAGGCGACCGAGCTGGGGAACGCGACGTGGCCCGCGATGGACGAGATGAGGATGACCACCCCGCCGCCCCGGAGCTGCGGGACGGCCGCCTGGGTGAGCGCGAAGGGCCCGCGGACGTTGACCGCCCACTGGCGGTCCAGGCTCTCCAGCGACGTCTCGGTGAACGGGCAGGGCTCGAAGATCCCGGCCGAGTGCACCAGCACGTCGAGCGAGCCGAAGCGGGTCGCCGCCGCGTCGACGACCTGCCCGGGCGCGGCGGGATCGGTGAGGTCCGCGACGACGACCTGGGT
>CALMNS010000213.1 GCA_937871635.1 uncultured Solirubrobacter sp. | reverse complement strand
CAGGAAGGTCGTCCCCGGGTCGTCGAGCAGCGCCTTGACCTTCGCGGCGCGCTCGGTGAAGCCGTCGATCATCCCGCCGAGCGAGCGGAAGAAGACGGAGAGGTCTTGCAGCAGGTCGACCCCCGTGACCCGCTGGAGCAGCGAGAAGACGACGCCGGTCCCCCGCCCGAGGATGCGCCCGCCGAACCCCGCGGGCCGGAGGAACATCCGGATCGCGCGCCCCTGGAAGAAGCCCGTGAGCCGGTCGGGCGCGTCGATGAAGTCGAGGGCGTTGCGGCTCGGCGGGGTGTCGAGGACGAGCAGGTCGAAGGCGCCGTCCGCGTCGAGCTCGTAGAGCTTGGCGATCGCCGTGAACTCCTGGGAGCCCGCCACCGCGCTCGAGAGCTGCTGGTAGATCCGGTTGCCGAAGACGTCCTGCGCGGTCCGCGCGTCGGGTGCGAGGTGCTCGATGAGCGAGTCGAAGGTGCGCTTGGCGTCGAGCATCATCGCCCAGAGCTCGCCCTCCATGGCGACGCCGTGCTCGGTGAAGCGGGCGGGGTCGACGAGCGCCGGGTCGTTGCCCAGCGCGTCCAGGCCGAGCGAGGTGGCCAGCCGGCGCGCCGGGTCGATGGTGACCACCGCGACCTTCAACCCGCGCGAGGCCATGCCCATGGCCAGCGCCGCGGCGGTGGTGGTCTTGCCCACGCCGCCCGAGCCGGCGCAGATGACGATGCGCTTGCCCTCGAGGAGGGGGGCGATCCCGGGCGGGTGCGACGATGGCGCCATGCGACGCGTCAGCCTCTCAGACCCGCAGTTCGCGTATGACCCCGAGGATCCCGAGGGCTTCCGGGCCGGGCTCGTACGGCCCGGGCCCGGGCTGGGGGCGAAGGAGACCGGCATGAGCCTCTACGAGCTGCCGCCGGGCCAGGCGCTCTGCCCGTACCACTACGAGTACGCCGAGGAGGAGTGGGTCCTGGCCCTCGAGGGCCGGCCGACGGTCCGCACGCCGGAGGGCACCGCGCAGCTCGAGCCGCTCGACGTCGTCTTCTTCCCGCGCGGGCCCGGCGGCGCCCACCAGATCCGCAACGACTCCGACGCCACCGTCCGCGTCCTGCTGTGGTCGACGGTCGTCCACCCCGCGGTCACCGCGTATCCCGACAGCGGGAAGGTCGGCATCTACACCGGCGTCCCCGGCGAGGACCTCATCGCCCGGCGCGCGGACGCCGTGGGGTACTACGTCGGGGAGGAGAACGCCTGAGGCGGCCGAATCAGCCTCGCGATGGCACCCGCAGCCGCTCCCAGACCGAAGGTCATCGCGTTCGCCAACCAGAAGGGCGGCGTCGCCAAGACCACCACGACGCTGAACCTCGCGGCGGCCTTCGCCGAGGAGGGGCACCGCGTCCTCTGCGTCGACATGGACCCGCAGGGCAACCTGACCATGTCGCAGGGCATCGACCCCGATACGGTCGAGCCCTCCATGTACGACGTCCTCGTCCACGACGTGCCGATCACCGAGGCGATCCGGACGGTCGAGATGGACATCGCCTGCGCCTCGATCGACCTCGCCGGGGCCGAGATCGCCATGTCCACCAAGATCGGTCGCGAGCGCTCGCTCGAGAAGGCGTTCCGGACGATCAACGGCGACTACGACTTCATCTGCATCGATACGCCGCCGTCCCTAGGACTCTTGACCATCAACGCGCTCACGGCGGCCGACAAGGTGATCGTCCCCGTGCAGTGCGAGTATCTGTCCATGCGGGGCCTGCTGCAGCTGCAGAACACGCTCTCGATGATCCGCGAGAACCTCAACCCAGACGTCCAGATCGAGGGCATCCTGCCCACGCTGGTCGACGCCCGCACGCTCCACGCCCAGGAGGCGCTCGAGCTGCTGGAGGAGAACTTCGGGGACCAGGTGTTCGCCTCGCGGATCAAGAAGACCGTGCGGTTCGCGGAGGCTCCCGTGAAGGGCATGTCCGTCCTGAGGTACGAGCCGAACGGCCCCGCGGCCGATTCGTATCGCCAGTTGGCGAAGGAGGTCCTCTCCCATGGGCAGCGGTAAGCGGGCGAACATGCGGGAGGGGCCCCTGGCCGACCTCTTCCGGAAGACGGACGAGGACGATCCCGACGCGCAGGCGCAGGATCCGGCGCCGGGCGCGGGCACGGCGCGCGCCCCGCGGTCCGCCGCCC
>CALMNS010000212.1 GCA_937871635.1 uncultured Solirubrobacter sp. | reverse complement strand
GGCGATCAGCGCCTCGACGCGCTCATCCGGGCTCGGGTCCTCGACGGCGTCGGCCGGGGCGTCGGGCTCGGTCATCGCGAGCCCGCGCTTCGCTCGCGGGCGGAGCGCAGGCGCCCGGCCGCCCCGACCGCGATGCGCTCGAGCTCGGCCATGCGACGGGGCTCTCCGTCGCCCATCAGGATCTTGCGGCGGTAGAGCGAGACGCGCTGCTGCGCATGGCTCGCGAGCGCCTTGAGGTCTTCGAGCGACGGCTCGCGTCCGCTCGGCTCCTCCGCGCTCCTCATGAAGCGCCGGGACAGCAGGTACGGGTCATGGCTGACCCCTTCGGTAGGACTTCGGTGACTTGAGACCTTACCGGGTCGGGGTCGTCGCCACGGCGACCGGCGCCGCCGGCGCCTTCGTCGGGCTGAGGTTCGAGCCGCCCGCCTCGGTCCCCTCGACGTGGACCTCGACGTTCCCCCGGGGGGTGAGGAGGATCATCGCGACGATGACCATCGTGGTCACGAGCAGGCCCGCGACGGCGAGGAGGATCCCGAGGCCGCTCATGTCCGCCTCACCACCGCGGTCATCCAGAAGGCGCCCGCGGCCAGGATCGACGGGACCCAGAGGCCGACGAAGACGCCCTCGTCGCGGTTGTCGGTGAACCACAGGCCGATCGAGAGCAGGAACGAGAGGCCGGCGGCGAGGAGGAACAGGCCGACGCCCAGGGAGTGGCGGTCCACGTCAGCCTCCCGTCTCGCCGCGGGCGGCGGGCGGTAGGGCGTCGATGCGGATCGACCGGGTCTCGTGGGCCATGGCGGCCTCCTTCGTTCGGATAGGAGAGCTACGGCCCCGCCCCCGCGCCGGGATCGCCGCCCGCGCCAGATCAACCGCGCCGGAGGCGCCAGCGCAGCGTCGTCCACGGCGTCTCCTCGAGCGCCCGGTGCAGCGCCGCCTCGTCGTCGAAGCGACGGGTCAGGCTCCGGGCGTCGAGGGCCAGCTCGACCGCGTCGACGGCCAGGGGCCACGGCCGCAGCGTCGCCTCCCGCTCGCCGAGCCACTCCAGGCGGAGCGCCCGCCCGTCGAGCGGCGGGAGGTCGCGGGCCGGCCAGCCGTGGCAGAGCGTGAGCGAGATCGCGTCGAGGCAGAACACGAAGGCCCCGTCGCGCTCGGCCTGCGCGCGGCTGGCGTCGAGCCGGTCGAGGAGCCTCTGCTGGGTGGCCTCCTGCTCGGCGAGGAGGGCGTCCAGGGCGGTCAGCTGGGCGGCGTCGAGCCCGGAGCGGTCGAGGACGCGGGTGTGGATGTTCGTCGCGTGCAGCGAGACGAGCAGCGCCGCGTACGGGCTCTGCGCGACCACGCGCTCGGCGGCGCCGCGCCACAGCGCCAGGCGTTGCTCGAGGTCGGCCTCGAAGAACGACGCGGCGCGGCGCGACGCGGCGCGCAGCGGTGGCCGGCGGTCCCACTCCGTCCAGGCGGCGTCGTGCTGCTCGACGCCGAGCAGGACGGCCGGCCGAGGTGCGGGATCCCAGGCCTGGGCGACCTGGGCCGCGAGCCAGGCGTGCGCCGGCTGCCCGATCGCCGTCCAGGTCGCCCCGTCGTCGCGGATCAGCATGCGCCGGGGAGGGCTCCTTCGCCGCCGCTCAGCGCTCGACGCCGGTGCGCGGCGTGTGCGTGCTCGGGTCCTCGCCGCGCGGGAACGGCGGGAGGTGCTCGACGAGGCCGGCCACC
>CALMNS010000211.1 GCA_937871635.1 uncultured Solirubrobacter sp. | reverse complement strand
GCCGGGAGCGGGGCGCGGGCCGTGGCGGCACCCGCCCACAGCCCGGTCAGGACGGTGGTGCTCCCGCGCAGCCCCTCCTCGCGCAGGCGCGCCTCGGTCAGCCGGGCGAAGCAGAACGCGCGCTGGGGGACCCGGAGGCAGAGCGCCTGGACCGCCCAGCCGACGCGGCCGCCCACCCCGCCGAGGTAGCCGCGCCAGTACTCGCGCCCCCACAGCTCGAACCAGTCGACCACGAGCCGGTAGCGCCGCCCGAGCCGCCGGACCACGCCTGCGGCCAGGAGCGAGAAGTACGGGAAGGAGGCGGTGTGGACCACGTCGTAGCCGCCGCCGTGGCGGGCCAGGTGGGCGAGCACGCCCGCGCCGAAGACGAGCGGCGGCAGGATCCTCCGGTTCCCGTCGGTCCCGTAGAGCGCCATCCGCGGGCCGACCGGCACGACGCGGGTGCCCGCCGGGGCGTCCGGCTCGGCCCCGCGCTCCCACTGGCGCAGGGTCAGGTAGGTCACCTCGTGCCCGTCGGCGCTCAGCCGCTCGGCGAGCGTGCGGTACCAGCGCTCCCCGCCCCCGACCGTGTGCGGGAACAGGCAGTCGTAGACGAGGCAGACCCGCACGGCCTAGTGGCCGTCCCCGCAATTACGGTGCGTCTCCGGCGGCGTCCGGACGCGCCTGACGGCCGCCGCTGCCCGTCCCCGTAACCCCGCTACGCAGCCGGGCAGCGGCGACCGCCAGCCGCGCCCGGCCACTCGCCGGAGCCGGACCGTACTACCGGGGACGACCACTAGCTCGCCCGGCGCAGGCGCATGGCGGGCACCTTCCACACGGCTTCGAGCGCGATGCGCGCCGTCATCTTCGAGCTCCCCGCGCGGCGCTCGCGGAAGACGATCGGGATCTCGACGACGCGGCAGCCCGCCCGCAGCGCCCGGTGGGTCAGCTCGATCTGGAAGACGTACCCGTTCGCCCGCACCCGGTCGAGGTCCATGCGCTCGAGCGTGCTGCGGCGGAAGCACTTGAAGCCGCCCGTGAGGTCGCGAACGGGGCTGGCGAGCACCTTGCCGGCGTACCAGGAGCCGCCGCGGCTGAGCAGCCGGCGTCCGCGGCCCCAGTCCTCGATCCCGCCCCCCGGGGCGTACCGCGAGCCGATCACGAGGTCCGCCGCCTCGGCGGCGGCCACGAGCCGCGGCACGTCGGCGGGGTCGTGGGAGAAGTCGGCGTCCATCTCGATCAGGAGCTCCGCGCCGCCGGCCAGGGCGCGGGCGAAGCCGGCCAGGTAGGCGGGCCCGAGCCCCTCCCGGCGCGACCGGTGCAGGACGGCGACGCCGTCGAGCTCCCGGGCGAGCCGGTCGGCGATGGCGCCGGTCCCGTCCGGCGAGCCGTCGTCGACCACCAGCACGCGGTGACCGGGCCCCGTCGTCGCGAGCCGCGCCAGCACCGCGCGCACGATCGGCTCCAGGTTCTCGGCCTCGTTGTAGGTCGGGAGGATCACCCAGGCACCCGGCACGGCCGGGCAACGTAGCGGTCAACGGCGAAACCTCCGCTGGCGCGACTCGTAACCTCCTACGGAAGTGTCCGCCGCCGCGACCTCCGCCCCTGCCCCCGTCCACGCCGCGGAGACGCCCGTCGTCTCCGTGGTCATCCCGTGCCTCAACGAGGCGGCGAACATCGAGGAGTGCGTGACCCGCTCGCTGCGGGTCATGGACGAGCACGGCATCGCCGGCGAGGTGGTCGTCGCCGACAACAACTCGACGGACGGCTCCGGCGAGCTGGCCCGGGCGGCCGGCGCGCGCGTGGTCCACGAGACCCGCCCGGGCTACGGCTCGGCCTACCTGGCCGGCTTCGGCGCCGCCCGCGGCCGCTACATCGTCATGGCCGACGCGGACCTCACCTACGACTTCAACGAGATCCCGCGCTTCGTCGAGAAGCTCGAGGAGGGCGCCCAGCTCGTCATGGGCGACCGGATGGACAACATCCACCCGGGGGCGATGCCGTGGCTGCACCGCTACGTCGGCAACCCGGTGCTCACCGGGATCCTCAACGTCTTCTTCCGTACGGGCGTCGCCGACGCGCACTGCGGCATGCGCGGCTTCCGGCGCGACATCCTGCCGATCCTCGACCTGCGCACCACGGGGATGGAGTTCGCCTCGGAGATGGTCATCCGCGCGTCGAAGGAGAAGCTCGACATCCGCGAGTTCCCCATCGAGTACCACCCACGGGGCGGGGAGTCCAAGCTCTCGAGCTTCCGGGACGGGTGGCGCCACCTGCGCTTCCTGCTCGTGCACTCGCCGACCTACCTGTTCGTCATCCCGGGCGCGGTGCTGTCGCTGGTCGGCCTGCTCGTCGCCCTGACCGTGGTGAGCCAGATCAACGTCTTCGGTCGTGCGTGGGACATCCACTCGATGGTCGCCGGGGCGCTGCTGATGATCGTCGGGACGCAGGTCCTCGCCCTGGGGCTCTGCGCCCACGCCTACGGCACCTACTTCATGGGCGAGAAGGACCCGTGGTTCGACCGCATGCGGGCGCGCTTCCGCCTCGAGCACGGGCTGCTGCTCGGCGGGGCGATCCTCGCGGCCGGGTTCGCGATCTGCGTCGCCATCCTCGCCATCTGGGCCGACCGCGGCTTCGGCGCGCTCTCCGAGGCCCGCCTCGCGGTGCTCGCCGCGACGCTCGTGATCGTCGGCATCCAGGTCTTCTTCTCCTCCTTCCTGCTCTCCATCCTCGGCCTGCGCCGCACGAACTAGTGTCCCGATTCCGAACTGACGTATCGCGCCACTAGGCCCCGTGCGGGTCGGCGCGGCGCTGGTGGCGGGAGGGGTGCTCCTGCTTGGGGGGCTGCTCGCCGTCCTGCTGTCGCCCGCCGCCGGCCTGAGCGGCTCGAACCGGCTCACGCCGCAGGAGTTCGTGCTCACCGCCGAACCGCGCGAGGCGATCTGCCAGCCTGAGACGATCCCGGCCCCGACCGGGTCGCTCCGCGTGACGGCGGGCACCTACGGTGCGCCGACGCCACCGCTCGAGGCGACGCTGCGGGCCGGCGATCGCGTGGGCGCCCGCGGCGTCCGCCGCGCCGGCTGGGCCGAGGGCGTCGTC
>CALMNS010000210.1 GCA_937871635.1 uncultured Solirubrobacter sp. | reverse complement strand
AGCCGGCCCCGGCCGGGCGCTACGCCCTCGCCGGCGAGCGCCTGCGGCCCAACCCCCTGCTCGCCGACGGCTGGCCCTCGGCCCGCTACGAGGCCGAGTACGCCGCCTACATGGCCTACCTCACCGACGCGCCGGCGGACCTGCCGCGCGAGGAGCAGATCCGCCGCCGCGTGCTCGTCGACCTGCCGGAGCGCTGGTGAGCGCCGCCAACGGGGCGATGCGCTTCGGGATCGCGGGGCTGGGCTGGGTCGCGCGCGACTACGTGGTCCCGGCCATGGCCGAGGCCCGGCAGGCGACCGCGGTGGCGAGCTTCGACCCCGATCCCGCCGCCCGGATCGAGGGCCTGCGCGCGCACGCCTCCCTCGAGGCGCTCGTCGGCGACCCGGAGGTCGACGCGGTCTACGTGGCCGCCCCCAACCACCGCCACCGCGAGATCGTCGCCGCCGCCGCACGGGCCGGCAAGGACGTGCTGTGCGAGAAGCCGATGGCCGCCTCGCTCGAGGACGCCCGCGCGATGGTGCACGCGTGCGAGTCGGCCGGCGTCCGCTACGCCACCGCGTTCGACCAGCGCTTCCACCCCGCCCACCTCGCCCTGCGCGAGCGGATCTCAGCGCTCGGCAGGGTGACCGTCGCACGCGTCGTCTACGCCTGCTGGGTCGGGCCGGACTGGGCGGCGGACAACTGGCGCGCCGACCCGGCCCGCGCCGGCGGCGGGGCGCTCATCGACCTCGCGCCCCACGGGCTCGACCTGCTGCGCATGCTGCTGGGCGGCGAGCTCGAGGAGGTCGTGGCCCTCAAGCAGCGCCGCGTGCACCCCTACGCCGTCGAGGACGGGGCGATGGTCGCCGCCCGCTACGCCGGGGACGTGCTCGCCTCGCTGCACGTGGCTTACAACCACCCCGAGGACCTGCCGCGCCGCCGGCTCGAGCTGATCGGCACCGACGGCATGGCGGTGGCCACGGACACGATGGGACAGGATCCCGGCGGCCGGCTGACCGTGAACGGGCGCGACGTCCCGTTCGCCGCCACCTCCCCCTTCACGGCCCAGCTCGACGCCTTCGCCCGCGACGAGATCCGGCACGACGACCTGCACCTGATGGAGCTGCTCGAACCATGGCGCTGAGCCCCTACCTCTGCACGAACTGCGGGTTCTGGCAGCGCTCCTTCGCGCCGCCGACCCACTGCCCGGTCTGCGAGGACCACCGCCACGTGCTCCCCGACGACGGCTACGAGATGCTCGGGCCCGAGCAGCTCGAGTCGCGCAGCGGAGTCGTGTGGGACGAGCTCGAGCCGGGCGCGTGGCGCTTCCGGATGGCCGAGCCGATCGGGATCGGGCCGATGGGCTACGTGCTCGAGCACCCGGAGGGCAACGTCGCCTTCGAGGGCTGCGGGTGGTACTCCGACGCCGCGCTCGACTTCATCGCGTCGCTCGGCGGCCTGCGCGTCGTCTCCGCCTCGCACCCCCACAGCTACGGCGCCCTCTGGCGGCTGACGGAGCGCTGGCCCGAGGCCCAGGTGCCGCTGCAGGTCGCCGACCTCCCCTGGGCGACCGCCTTCACGGCGACGCGGCCGTACGACTCGGCGCTCTCGCTGGCGGAGGACCTCACGCTGCATCACACCGGCGGCCACTTCGCCGGTCACCAGGTCCTGCACGACGCGACCCGCCGCATCCTGTTCTCGGGCGACGCGCTCAAGCTGGACCTCGATCCGCAGGCCGAGCGGCGGGCGGTCGGGATCTCCTGCCATAAGGCGTTCGTGAAGAACGTGCCCCTCACCGAGGCGGAGCTGCGCGGGTACCGCTCGACGTTCGCGCCGCTCGACTACGACCAGACCTGGACGCCCTTCGAGCAGGGGGCGAACGCCGGCCGCGCCGCCGCCCTCGCCCTCCTCGACGAGCAGCTCGCCGGGACGCCGCACGCCGGGTTCGTGGCGGTGGCGCAGTGAGCGCGATCGACGCCTACCGGGCCTACCTCGAGACCCATTCGGACACCGTCCTGAGCTTCCCGATCGACGGGCTCGACCGGCTGGGGATCCCCGTCTGGTCGGCGCTCGGCGCGGGCGAGGACACCGGCCACGGCGTGGGCTACGGGGAGAGCGCCCACGACGCCGAGCGCGGGGCCCTGGGCGAGGCGGTCGAGGACCTCGCCGCCGCGCGCTGGGCGCGCA
>CALMNS010000209.1 GCA_937871635.1 uncultured Solirubrobacter sp. | reverse complement strand
GCACGCGGGCGTCGCCGCCGCGGAGCTCGTCGGGCTCGCGCCCGAGGCGGCCTTCGCCGGCTTTCCGGACGAGGTGCCGCTGCGCGGCCTGCGGACGCTCGAGGCGGCGCTGGCCCCGGTGACCGACGAGGCTACGGCCCTCCTCCGCCGCAAAGCGCCGGGGGAGGGCGGCGCGGCCTAGTATCCAGGGCTCGATGGCCCAGACCCGCAAGAAGCGACGCTCCAAGCATCGCGGCACCGCCGCCGGGACCATCGAGGCGCGCGGCCGCACGGGCCGCAAGCTCACCGACGCCGAACGGGCCAAGGGCGGCGCGAAGCTCGACGCGAGCGCCCGCCGCGGCAACCGCCTGGACCGCCCGCCCACGTGGAAGAGCGCGTTCCTGCGCGCGCTGTTCGCCTCCGTGCTCCTGTTCGTCTTCACCCGGATCGGCTTCGGCCCGGACATCGGCCTCGGGGCGTCGATCGCCCTGTGCGTCATCGCGCTGGCCATCTACGTCCCGCTCGGCTACGCGACCGACCTCTTCATCTACCGGCGCCGCCAGCGCAAGCTCGGCGCCCCCGCGACGGGGCCGGCCAAGGGCCCCGGCTCGAGCCGCAAGGCGGGTTGAGATGGACGTCCACGGCTACACCGTCGGCCCCGTGGCGGAGAACGCCTACCTGCTCCGCCGCGACGGGGCGACGAGCGCCCTCCTGGTCGACCCGGGGGACGAGGCGCCGCGCCTGATCGCGGCGATCGACGAGCTCGGGGTGCGCGTCGAGGCGATCCTCCTGACCCACACGCACTTCGACCACGTCGGCGCCGTCGCCCCGCTCGCCCGCCACACGGGGGCGCCCGTCTACTGCCCGCAGGACGAGGCGTTCGTCATGCGCGACGTCATGTCCTACGTCCCGTGGGCCGGCTTCGGGCCCTACGAGTCGTGGGATCCCGAGCACCTGGTCGGGGGCGGCGAGCGGCTCGAGCTCGCGGGCTTCGCCATCGACGTCCTCCTCACCCCCGGCCACTCGCCGGGCCACGTCACCTACCTCCTGGCCGACGAGGGCGCCATCTTCTCCGGCGACGTCCTCTTCGAGGGCTCGATCGGCCGGACGGACCTCCCGGGCGGGGACACGGCGACGCTCATGCGGTCGATCAAGACGCTCCTGGACACCCTGCCGGACGAGACCCAGGTCTTCCCGGGGCACATGGGGACCACGACGCTCGGCCGCGAGCGCGCCACGAACCCGTTCCTGCGCGAGCTCTCGCGCGCGTAGCGATGGCCAGGGTGCAGGCCCCCCGCGGCACGTTCGACGTGCTCGACGGTGAGGCGCTCGCGCGCGCCGAGCTCGAGCGTGTCGCCGGGCGCGTGCTCGGGGCCGCGGGCTACGAGCGCATCGAGACGCCCGCCTTCGAGGCGACCGAGCTGTTCGCCCGGGGGGTGGGGGAGTCCACCGACGTCGTGCAGAAGGAGATGTACACGCTGGCCGAGGGCGACGGGTCGATCACCTTCCGCCCGGAGGGCACCGCCCCCGTCTGCCGCGCCTACGCCGAGCACGGGATGCACAAGCGCCCGCAGCCCGTGAAGCTCTGGTACCTCGGGCCGTTCTTCCGCCGCGAGCGCCCGCAGGCCGGCCGCTTCCGCCAGTTCACCCAGGTCGGCGCCGAGGCGATCGGCTCCGAGGACCCGGCGGTCGACGCCGAGTCGATCCTCCTGCTCCACGACCTCCTCGCCGCCCTGGGGGTGGCCGGCCTGCGGCTGCGGATCGGCTCGCTGGGGACCCCGGAGACCCGGGTCGCCTACCGCGAGGAGCTCGCCGCCTTCCTGCGCGCACGCGCGGCCGAGCTCTCCGAGGAGGTCCGCGCCCGGATCGACCTCAACCCGCTGCGCGCCTGGGACGCCGACCACCCCGGCACCCGCCGGGTGATGCGCGACGCGCCGCGGCTGCTCGACCGCCTCACCGCCGAGGACGCCGAGCACTTCGCCGCCGTCCGCGAGCTGCTGGACGCCGCCGACGTCGACCACGAGGTCGATCCCACGCTCGTCCGCGGGCTCGACTACTACACGCGCACGGTGTTCGAGTTCACGAGCGACGCGCTCGGCGCCCAGTCCGGCGTCGGCGGCGGCGGGCGCTACGACGGCCTGCTCGAGCAGATCGGCGCCCCGGCCGCCCCCGGCATGGGC
>CALMNS010000208.1 GCA_937871635.1 uncultured Solirubrobacter sp. | reverse complement strand
GGTCCCGGGGCCGCGGACGCCGTCGATCGCGCCCGAGTAGGTCCCCTCCGCCCGCAGGGCGACCTGGAGCGCCGCGATCGAGGGCCGGCCGGCCCCCGCGGCGACCTCCGGCAGGGCCAGCGCCAGGCCGGCGGCGACGACGAGCACCCGAAGGACGATCACCTGACGCGCCTTCGCCCAGCGCCGCGGACCTCCTTCCGGGGGTCGTTCGAACACGGACCCGGCATCCGACCGTGACGCGAACGCGCACGGCCCCTCGTTCCGCTGCCACGGCGTGAAGCGCGGGCCGGGAGGACGTCCCTTAGCGAACGGCTGAAACGTCGGCTGCCACCGGTCGGACGGCGCCGTATCAGCGCCGGTCGCCGGTGAGGGCGGCGGCGGCGCCCAGGGTGAGGTAGATCCCGCCGACGACCTTGTTCTGGCGGCGCAGGAACCGGGGCCGGCGACGGAGCCAGCCGCCGAGGGCGCCGGCCGCGAAGGCGTACACGAGGTTGCTCGGGAGCCCGATGAGGACCAGGACGAGGCCCAGTACGACGATCTGCGAGGCGACCGAGCCGCGCGCCGGATCGACGAACTGGGGAACGAACGAGAGGAAGAACAGCGCGACCTTCGGGTTCAGGACGTTGACGAGCACACCGTCGAGGTAGATCCGACCCAGCCCGCGGTCGTCGCCGGGCGCGTCGAGATCGAGTCTCTTCCGGCTCAGGAGCGCGGTGATGCCGAGGTAGACGAGGTAGGCGGCGCCCAGATACCTGACCGCGTCGAACGCCACGGCCGACGAGGCGATGATCGTCGAGAGCCCCGCCGCGGCGAACCCGATGTGCACCAGCGTCCCGGTCTCCACGCCGAAGGAGGAGGCGATCCCGGCGCCTCGGCCGCGGTCGATGCTCCGGGTGACGATGTAGACGTGGTTCGGTCCGGGGAGGACGACGAGCACCGACGCCGCGGCGGCGAACAAGAGGAGCGTCGTCGGATCGGGCGCGGTCATGCCGGCTGAACGGTACGGGCCAGCTCGGTGGCGAACGCCTCGAACGAGGTGGGCGTGGTGCTCCGGGAGGAGCGCGGCTCGCCGGCGACGACCGTGCCGTCGCTGAGCGCGCGGTTGAGCTCAAGCTGGAGGCGAGCCATGTCGGGCGAGAAGCCCGCCTGGCGCAGGGCTGCCTCCATGTCCGCCTCCGGGACCTGGACGTACGAGAGGCCAGGCCGCGCGAGCGCCTCTCCGAGGACGGCGGCGGCCTCCGCGTAGCTGAGGTCACGCTCGCCGAGCAGCTCGCGGATCTCGACCCCGGTCCACTCCTCGGTGGTCAGCGCGTCGGCGGCAGCGGCGGCGATGTCGGCCGTGGCGATCATCGGGATGGCGACGTCGGGGGCGACGGTGTCGGCGAGGATCCCCTCGTCCTCGATCAGCGGGAGCGCGTGCGCGAAGTTCTCGAAGAACGACCCCGGGCGCAGGACGAGGACGTCGACGCCGGTCAGCTCGCGCATGCGCTCCTCCTGGTCGTGCAGCGAGACCACGGGGCCGGTGCCCGACAGCCGATCGGCGCCGATGCTCGAGAGGAACACGACGCGCGAGACGCGGGCGGCGGCGATCGCCTCGACGATCGCCTCGCCGAGTTGCGCCTGGCTGCGCCGGTAGTCTGGTTCCTGCGGGTCGTGTGGCAGGAGGGTGAAGACCGCGTCGGACCCTCGGAAGGCCTCGGTGAGGCGGGTCGCGTCCTGCGCATCCACGACGTACGGGTGCGCGCCCAGCATCGTCAGGGCCTCGAGCCGCTCCGGTGAGCGACCGAGCGCCCGGACCTTCACATCCTCGTCGAGCAGCAGGCGGCTCAGCGCGCCCCCGACGTTCCCGGTGGCTCCCATCACAGCGACTTCCCTTGTGTTCGTCATGTGCGGCACCTTCGCGAGTCGATCTGTGCGCGTCTATGACGTGAAGTCGCCGTCTTGTGCCCGATCGTCCACCGGCCTGGACGAACCGGCATACTTCGCCTCGAAGTGGACCCCGTCACCGCCGCCGCCACCGACCCGCTCGGCGCCGCCTTGCACTCGCTGCGGATGAGCGGCTCCTTCTACGGACGGTCGGAGTTCTCTGCGCCCTGGGGGGTCGAACTTCCGCCGATGCCCGGGTGCCTGTGGTTCCACGCGGTCACCTCGGGCGGCTGCCGGCTCGAGATCGAGGGCGCCGAACCGTGCCTGCTCGGGGCGGGAGATCTCGCGCTGGTCCCGCACGGCGAAGGGCACCGGCTGCGCAGCGACCCAGCGGCATTCGCTCCGTCCATCTACGAGATCCCGCGCGAGATCGTGTCGGACCGCTACGAGGTCATCCGCCACGGCGGCGGAGGGGCCGCGACCGGGATGGTGTGCGGCGCCGTCTCGCTCGACCACCCGGCCGCGGACCGCCTCGTCGGGCTGCTCCCGAAGGTCATTCACCACGAGGGGTCCACCGCGCTCGAGCAGGACTGGACGCAGAGCACGCTCCGGCTCATGGCCGTCGAGGCCCGGACGCTCCGGCCCGCGGCCGAGACAATGGTCACCCGCCTCTCAGACATCCTCGTCGTCCAGGCCATCCGCTCCTGGCTCGAGACGGACCCGGCGTCACGCGCCGGGTGGCTCGGCGCACTGCACGACCCGCAGATCGGGCGGGCGATCGCGCTCATCCACGCCGACCCGACGCGCGACTGGACGGTGGAAGCACTCTCCCGCGAGCTCGCAATGTCGCGCTCCGCCTTCGCCGCGCGTTTCACCGAGCTCGTCGACGAGCCCGCCATGGGCTACGTCACGCGGCTGCGGATGCAGCTCGCGGCAGGGTGGCTGCGCGACGACCGCGCCACCGTCGCCGACGTCGCCGATCGCCTGAACTACCGGTCTGAAGCGGCCTTCAGCCGGGCGTTCAAGCGAGTCACCGGCCTCACGCCCGGGGCGGTCAGGGCAGGGCGCGAACCGCGAGAGGACCGGTTCGCCGCCTGAGCCGGCGTCGCGGCGCTCGGCGGGGGCTAGCCCGTCTGCACGGCCTCGGCCGCCTGGGCGGCGTGGGCCACCATGAGCTCGTGCTGCACGGAGCGGCCCTCGGGCCCGGCCGGGATCCGGCGCGTCCACTCGCCGTCCTCGCCCAGCTCCCAGCTGTTCGTGTCGTCGGCGAAGCAGCGCTCGAGCGTGTCGAGCAGGTCGGCGCGCAGGACGTCGTCCTCCACCGGGGTGACGAGCTCGACCCGGGTGTCGAGGTTGCGCGGCATCCAGTCCGCGCTGCCGATCATGACCCGGCACTCGTCCTCGCGCTCGAAGGCGAAGATCCGCGAGTGCTCGAGGAAGCGGCCGACGATGGACACGACGCGGATGTTCTCGCTCACCCCGGGCACGCCGGGGCGCAGGCAGCAGATGCCGCGGATGTTGAGCTCCACCGGCACCCCCGCGGCCGAGGCGCGGTAGAGCGCGCGGATGAGCTTGCCGTCCACCAGCGAGTTCATCTTGAGCTGGATCCGGGCCGTGCCGCCGCTCTCGTGCGACGCGATCGTCCGCTCGATCTCCTCCAGCAGCCCGTCGCGCAGGTGGTTGGGCGCGACAAGGACCTTCCGGTAGCGCCGGGGGCGGGCGAAGCCGGTGAGGAAGTTGAACATGTCGGCGACGTCGGCCCCGATCTGCTCGTCGCAGGTCAGCAGGCCGAAGTCCGTGTAGAGCCGCGCGGTCTTCGGGTGGTAGTTGCCCGTCCCGATGTGGACGTAGTGGCGCACCCCGTCGCCCTCCCGGCGCACGATGAGCACGCACTTGGCGTGCGTCTTGAGTGAGGGGTGCCCGTAGACGACGTGCACCCCGCCCTCCTCGAGCGCGCGGGCCCAGCCGATGTTGGCGCGCTCGTCGAAGCGCGCCTTGAGCTCGACCAGGCAGACGGCCTGCTTGCCGCGCTCGGCCGCCCGGATGAGCGCGGGCACGAGCGGCGAGTCGTCCGACGTGCGGTACACGGTCTGCTTGATGGCCAGGACCTTGGGATCGGCGACGGCCTGCTCGACGAGCCGCTCGACCGAGCTGCCGAAGGAGTCGTACGGGTGGTGCAGGAGGATGTCGCCCCGGCGCATGGCGCCCATGACGTCCGACGCGGCGTCCTTCTCGCCCGCCCCCTGCAGGCGGGGCTGGGTCACCGGCGCCCACGGCGGGTCGCGCAGCTCGGGGTGGCCGGGGACCTTCAGGATGTCCCACAGGTCCTGGAGGTCGAGCAGGCCCTGGACCTCGAAGACGTCCTCCGGCTCGGCGCCGAGCGCGTCCACCAGCCCCTCGCGCATCCGGGCGGTCATCCGCGAGCCGGCCTCGACGCGCACGACCTCCCCGAAGCGGCGGCGGCGCAGCTCGTCGTCCACCGCTTGCAGCAGGTCGTCGGCCTCGTCGGAGACGGTGAGGTCCGCGTCGCGGGTGACCCGGAACATGTCGTAGTCGACGATCTCCATGCCCGGGAACAGCTGGTCGAGGTGCTTGGCGATGACGTCCTCGAGCGGGACGAAGGTCCGTCCGTCGCCGATGGCGATGAAGCGCGGCAGGATCTCCTTCGGGACCTTCACCCGGGCGAAGGTCTCGAAGCCGTTCGTCGGGTCGCGGACGATGATCCCGAGCGAGAGCGACAGGTTCGAGATGTAGGGGAACGGCCGCCCGAGGCCGACGGCCAGCGGCGTGAGCACCGGGAAGATCTGGCGGCGGAAGCGGTCGGCGAGCACCCGGCGCTCCTCCTCGGAGACGTCGTCGACGCCGACGATCCGGATGCCGTGCTCGGCGAGCTGCGGGCGGAGCTCATCCTCCAGGCAGCGGATGAGCTTCTGGCTGAGCTCCTGCGTGCGGGCCCGGATCGCGTCGAGCGCCTCCGACGGGGAGCGCCCGTCCTGGCCGCGCTTGTCGACGCCGGCGTCCACCTGGTCGTGCAGGCCGGCGACCCGGACCATGAAGAACTCGTCGAGGTTCGACGCGTAGATCGCGCAGAACTTCAGCCGCTCGAGCAGCGGGACCGTCTCGTCCTCGGCCAGCTCGAGCACGCGCGCATTGAAGTCGAGCCAGGAGAGCTCGCGGTTGAAGTAGAGCGCGGGATCCGCGAGATCCGGCTCGGCGGCGGTCAGCGTGGCGTCGGTCAAGTGGACGGGAGGCTACTCGCCTGCGCCGGGCGCGGCTGTGACCGTTCGGACACCGCGTACTCGAGCCGCGCGCGGAACCCCTTGCGCTCGGCGTCCTCCCACGCCTCGAGAAAGCGCGCGAAGAGCAGCTCGCGCCGCGCCCGCAGGTAGACGGTCAGCGCCGCGAGCCCGGCGTAGTCGGCGCGGTGCGGCGCCCGGGCGAGCAGCCGCGGGTCGAGGTCCTCCGCGCCGGCCGCGCGAGAGCCGACGGCGACGACGTCGGCGTCGGCGAGCTCGTCGGCGAAGGCGGCGACGTCGGGGAGCTGGACGTCGCAGTCGTGGATCTCGCCCAAGAGGTCCTGGAGCGCCTTGGTCAGCTCGATCGCCTTGCCCGCGTAGGGGCCGAAGCAGGGTCCCGTGATCTCGAGCACGTAGCGCAGCCGCTTGGCGGCGATGCGCATGTCGTGCAGCGCCTCGACCTGGGCGGGGTCGGCGGCGCGGGGCATGAAGGAGTGCAGCTCGTCGAGCCGGGTGCGGATGATCCGCTCGGCGTTGTCGGCGAGCTCGCCGGCCGGGTCGAGGCCCTTGACGCGACGGGCCTTCACGCGGGCTCCTCGACGGGCTCGGGCGCCGGATCGGCGAGCTCGGCGGGCGCGGGCGCGAGCGCGGGCTCCGGCTCGGCGCTCGCC
>CALMNS010000207.1 GCA_937871635.1 uncultured Solirubrobacter sp. | reverse complement strand
CGCCGCCGGAGCGCTCGAAGCCGACGAGCTCGAGGTCGCCACCGTCCGCTCGCTCGCCATCGGGCTCCTGCCCGAGGCGATCCGGCACTGGCGCGAGACGCACCCCGGGACCCTCCGGCTCTACGAGTACGCGCACCGCCATGAGCTGGCCGAGGCGGTCCGCGCCGGGATCGGCGACCTGGGCGTCGGGCCCGTGCCGCTGAACTGGGACGGCCCGATCGAGCCGCTGGGCTGGCAGGGCTCGGTCCTCGTGCTGGCCCGCGGCGATCCCCTGGCCGGCAGCCCGGGCCCGGTCCGGCTCGAGTCGCTCGCCGACCGCCAATGGGTCCTCTTCGAGCCCCATCACGGGCTGCTCGACCTGGTGCTGACCGCCTGCGCCCACGCCGGCTTCGAGCCGCGCAGCGCGGTGGAGACCTCGCAGGTGGAGGCGGCGGCGCGCCTCGCCGCCGCGGGCCTCGGCCCGGCGCTCGTGCCCGAGAACGCGATCCCGCCCGGGATCGACGCGACGGTGCTGATGCCGGACCCGCCCGTCGGCTACGAGCTCGCCGCTTACGCCCCGGCGCCCTTCACCCCGCTGGTGGCCGAATTCCTCGCCGTGCTGCGCTCGCAGCCCCTGCCCAGCCGCCCTCCGAACGCGCTGGTGGTCAGGTAGTGGTTCGGCCCGGAAATGCACTCGCCGCCGGAAGTGCAACCCTCCCGCCTCGAGCGTTCGCGAGAAGGGAGCGTCATGAGCGTGGCAAGGACCGACGACGGGGTCCGTCTCGTGTGGGAGGAGGAGGGCGAGGGGACGCCGGTCCTATTCATCCATGAGTTCGCCGGCGACCACCGCAGCTGGGAGCCCCAGGTCCGCGCGTTCAGCCGGCGCTACCGGTGCATCACCTACGCGGCCCGCGGCTACCCGCCGTCCGACGTCCCGGACGACCTCGAGGCGTACTCCCAGGCGCAGGCCGTCGCGGACGCGGTCACCGTGCTCGACGCCGCCGGGGTCGATCGCGCCCACGTCGTAGGGCTTTCGATGGGCGGGTTCTGTGCGCTGCACCTCGGCCTGCGCCATCCGGACCGGGCGCGCTCGCTGGTGGTCGCGGGCTGCGGCTACGGCGCGCAGCCCGAGCGCGAGGCGGCGTTCCGGGCCGAATCGAACGTGGTCGCGGAGGCGTTCCGCACCGAGGGCGCGGCCGAGGTGGCCAAGCGCTACGCCCAGGGCCCCGCGCGCGTCCAGTTCCAGAACAAGGACCCCCGCGGCTGGCAGGAGTTCGCCGCCGCGCTGGGCGAGCACGACTCGACGGGCGCCGCCCTGACCATGGGCGGTGTCCAGGCCCGCCGCCCGTCGCTCTACGCGCTCACCGACGAGCTCGAGCGGATGACCACCCCGACGCTCGTCGTGGTGGGCGACGAGGACGAGGGCTGCCTCGAGCCGGATCTCATGCTCAAGCGGACGATCCCGTCGGCCGGCCTGCTCGTCCTCCCCCGCACGGGCCACACGATCAACCTCGAGGAGCCTGAGGCCTTCAACCGGGCGATCGCGGACTTCCTCGCGACGGTGGACGCGGGACGCTGGGGGCGGCGCGACCCGCGGTCCCTGGCCACGAGCACCACGGGCATGGACGAGTGAGGCGAGGCGGCGTCCCTCGTGTCTCGGAGTCGGTTGGGTCTGACGCCGGCGTCAGGACGACGCCCGGCGGAACCCGGTCGGCGCGGGGTGCGCGGCGAGCGGGCTCGACGGGAGGTCGGCGGCCGGCGTCTCGAGGTTGAAGCCGCTGGGCGCGACGTCGTTGGGTCCGTCGGGGTGATACAGCGAGGCGAGCAGCTGGATCTGACCGCGGCCGACGTCGAGCTCGCCCATCCCGCCGCCGTAGGTGAGGAGGTCCCGGGCCTTGCAGGCGGCGTAGACGTCCAGGAGCGACCGCAGGTCGCCGACCCGGCACGGCTTGACGTTGACCGCGCGCGCCGGGAGCGGCGTCGAGTCGAGGTCCTCGACCGAGTGGATCGGCGCGTCGTAGGAGAGGCGATCCGCTTCCGCCTCGAGCACGGTGGCGACCTCCGGCAGGTCGTGCGCGTCTTCGAGCAGCGCGTCGGAGAAGACCGCGACGACGCGCTCGTACATCGCGACGAGCGCCGGTCGCTCACCCGTCTCGAGCCCGTACTGGCCCTTGAAGTCGATGATCTCGACCGCGCCCGTCGCGGCCACCTCCTCGATGAGCTCAGGCGTCCAGTCCGGGGTCGCGTCGAGCTTGAAGCGCAGGCCGGGATGGCGCTCGAGCCGGCGGCGGATCGGCTCGAAGGTGGGCGGCTCTCCCCGGCCGAGCGAGTTGACGAAGCGCACGGGACCGGGCGCACGACCGACGACCTCGTGCAGCGGCCGTCCCGCCTGGTTCAACGCGAGGTCGAGCGCGGCGGACTCGAACGCCCAGTTCCGCCACCGCCGCGCAGCCGGACGCGGGTCGTGACCCGCTCGAAGTCGTTGGCCAGCCACGCCGACAACCGCTCGAACTCGCACGACTCGACGAGCACCGGCAACCCGCCCAAGCGGTCCCACGAGGAGCCCGAGCGGTCGGGGATCGCGTCATCGCCCACCGGGGCAGTATCCCCGCGACGCGCCCGGTCGTAGGGCCGATCGCTCAGGCGGCCGCCGAGTCCGCGAAGTAGTGGCCCTGCTCGAGGTCGTCGACGAGCCCGGGCTGCACCGGCTGCCAGCCCAGCCGCTCGCGGGTCAGGGCGCTCGAGGCGAGGACGTCGAGCGCGAGGCAGCCCGCCAGCCACCCGAAGTGCTCGTCCGCCGCCTCGGGAGCGATCGACCTGACCGGGAGGTCGAGGTGCCGGCCGACCACCTCGGCGATCCCGCGCACCGGCACCCCCTCCTCTGCGACGCCGTGAAGCACCGACCCCGCCGGAGCCCCTTCCAGCGCCAGGCGGAACAGGCGCGCGGCGTCGAGCCGGTGCACCGCGGGCCAGTGGTTCTCACCCGCACCGATGTAGCCGGACACCCCCGTGTCCCGCGCGATGGCGACGAGGGCGGCCACGAAGCCGGGGTCGCCGTCGCCGTGGACGGTCGGGGCCAGCCGCACGCTCGCCGAGCGCACGCCCGAGGAGGCGAAAGCGCGCGCCGCCTGCTCGGCGAGCATGCGCACGGCCGCGGCCGACGCGGTCTCCGGCTCGTCGTCCTCGGTGACGACCGCGCCGGAGGAGTGGCCGGAGAGCCCGGAGGCGATGACGAGCGGTCGGCCGGAGCCCTCGAGCGCGGCGCCGAGGGCCTCGATCGCGCGGCGGTCCGCCGCGGCGGCGCCCGGGTAGTCG
>CALMNS010000206.1 GCA_937871635.1 uncultured Solirubrobacter sp. | reverse complement strand
CTGCAGGCGCGCGGCCGAGCGCTCGGCCGCGAGCGTCCCGCCGATGGCCACCGCGGCGAGCGCCGCCAGCACGGCGCAGAGCCCGGCCGTGACGCCGCGCATCGCGGTGCGCGACCGCCCGGTCGTGTCGTTCGGGGTCACGGTACAGGTGATCGGCAGGTCAGTGATGGACTGGTGCATCTCGGCGCATGGCGAGGGAGGCGACGGCGGCGAAGCGCTCGATCGTGCTCGCCTCCTCCGCGCTGAAGGGCACCCAGCTGCCGGACCGGTAGACGTTGAGGACGCCGAGCGGGCGACCGTCGGCGGCCATCGGGCAGGAGACGAGCGCTTCGGCCTCGTCCTCGGTGCCCTGCACGCGCACCGAGTTGGCGTCGAGGTCGGAGCGCGCGATGTTGCGCATCCGCCCCTCCTGGAGTACGGCGCCGGTGATCCCCTCGGTGGCGGGGAAGCGCTCGCGGCTCGTCTCGGGCACCCACCGCTGGTCGGCGTGCACCGCGGAGAGCATGTCGTCGCTCGCGTCGAGCCCGTAGACCACGAGGTCGTCGTGCGGCACCAGCCGTCGAAGCCGCTCGGCGAGGGCGGTGAAGATGGTCGGCAGCGACGCGCCGTCGGCGATGATGCCCGCCACCTCGAGCAGGGGGTCGAGCACGCGCGTGGCGTTCGTGGGCGCGGTGGCGCCGGCGCCCGGTCGCGCCCGCGTCGCGAAGGCGCTGGGCTGGTGACCGTGGAGCCAGGCGGCGACGTTGACGGCCGGCAGGGGCCGGCTGATCAGGTAGCCCTGCGCGAGGTGGCTGCCGAAGTAGCGCAGGCGCTCGAGGTGCTCGGCGGTCTCGACGCCCTCGGCGACGACGCGGAGCCCGAGCGAGCGCCCGAGATCGACGGTGGAGCGGACGATCACGGCGTCGTCGCGGTCCGAGAGCAGGTCCATGACGAAGGACCGGTCGATCTTGAGCTCCTGGACCGGGAGCCGCTTGAGCAGCGCGAGCGAGCTGTAGCCCGTCCCGAAGTCGTCGAGGGAGAGCGTGACGCCGAGCTCGGAGAGCTGCGCGAGCGTGTCGAGCACCCGTCCGGGCTCCCGCATCACCGTGCTCTCGGTGAGCTCGAGCTGGAGGGCGTTCGCCGGGGTGGCGTGGGTCCGCAGCAAGGCGGCAAGCTGGTCGGGGAAGTCCGCGTCGAGCAGGTCGGCGGCGGAGACGTTGACCGCCACCTTGAGCTCGATCCCGGTCCGCCGCCACGCCCGCTGCTGGCGCAGGGCGCGATCGACGACGGCGAGGGTGAGGGCGTGCATCAGCGCGTGCTGCTCGGCCAGCTCGAGGAAGTGATCGGGCGTGAGGAGCCCGTGCTCGGGATGCTGCCAGCGCACGAGCGCCTCGACGCTCCTGACCTGCCCCGAGTCGAGGTCGAGCTGCGGCTGGTAGTGGAGCTGGATCTGGTTCGGGTCGGCCAGCGCCGGGCGCAGCTCGGCGACCAGCGCGAGGCGCTGGCGCGAGTTGTCGTCCCCGTCGGCGGCGTAGAGCTCGACGCCCGTCTCGCGCTGCTTGGCGCGGTACATCGCGACGTCGGCGTGACGGAGCAGGTCGCCGCGCCGGATCCCGTGCTCCGGGCTGCAGGCGATGCCGATGCTGGCCTGGGTGTGCGTCGTGAGCCCGTCGAGCACCACGGGACGGTCGAGCGCCGCTCGCAGGCGCTTCGCCTCGAGGAGCGCCGCCGGCGGGTCGCAGGCGAGCAGCGCGACGAACTCGTCGCCGCCGAGGCGCGCGAGCGTGGTGTCCGGCAGGCAGATCCGCAGCCGGCGGGCGACCTCCTCGAGGAGCTGATCGCCCGCGTGGTGGCCGAGCGTGTCGTTGACCTCCTTGAAGCGGTTGAGGTCGAGCAGGAGCAGGGACACCGCCGACCCGCCGTGCACGGCCTGCAGGGCCGTCTCCAGGCGCAGGGAGAGGCCGCGCCGGTTGAGCAGGCCGGTGAGCTCGTCGGACTCGGCCAGCCGCCGGCTCTCGAACAGGTTCTGGACGTCGCGCACGACAAGGGCGACGCGCACCGCCGCGATGAGGACCGTGGCGATCGCGAGGGCGACCGCCGGCACGGGCATCGCCGACGCGAGCGCACCGGAGGCGAGCAGCGTGACGGCGGCGATGGTGAAGAGCGCGGGAACCGCGTGCTCCCTCCGTGACGGGACGTGGGTCGAGGGAGGCTGCGGCGGCTGCCAGGCGGCGAGGGCGACGCTCGCCATGGCCAGCGCCCACAGTCCGTCGAGCGGTGCTCCGTCGGTGTACGAGCCCGTCGCGACGAGCAGGACATGGGCCGTGCCGGCGATCGCGTTCGCGCTCAGGCCGGCGATGAGCACGATCCACGCCGGCCCGGCCCGGCCGCGGGCCATGACCAGGGTCGCGACGCACAGCGCGAGCAGGATCAGATCGCCGACGTGATAGGTGACGTGGACGATCACGGCGAGCGGGGGGCCCTCCGCCTCGAGGAGGATCGGACCCAGCAGCAGGCCGGCGACCACCGTCGCGAGACCGAGGCCGCTGACGAGCCCGTCGAGCGCGACGGCTCGCGGCAGGCCACGGAGGCGCGCCCGGATCAGCAGCGCGATCCCGGCGTAGGTCGGCAGGAAGTAGAGGGTCCACGGCAGGTCGGACCAGGACGGGTACGGCGGGTCTCCCGGGCCGAGGTGCAGCGCGTAGCCGAGCAGGTTCCCGAGCGAGAGCAGGGCGAGTGACCCGGTGAGGCACCACCAGGCGCCGCGCTCCGGCGCGACCCGGTGCGCGCGCAGCCCCGTCAGGACAGCGGCCACCACGCCGACGAGGACGTACACGAGCTTGGCGCCGTGCACGGTCGTCGCCGAGGTCGTGGCGAACCCGCTCAAGGTCACGAGGAGGTGCGCCGCGACGCCCGCCCACAGCACCGCGAAGAGCCCGCCGATCAGGCGCGGGCGGTTCACGCCCGGCGGCCCGGCGGGCCGGGCGCCATTCGAGACGGAGAGCTGCACACCCCGCTTATCGACTCGGCACGGCCGAACCCTTACTCGCCGGGTCCGGCGCCGCTCTACCATGCGCGGCTCGCGCCATGCCGTCTCGCGTTCTCCTCGCCCTCCTCCTCGTCGTCGCCGCTGGCGGCCTGGCCCTCGCACCGGCCGGCGCGGCCGCCGATCCGCCGCCGGCGCGGTTCTCGGTCGACCCCGGCGCCCCGGTGGAGGACCAGCCCGTGAGCTTCACGGCCCAGGCGAGGTGCGAGGGCAACGTCCGCTGCACCTGGTCCGGAGACGACGGGCTGAGCGGCACCGGCAAGCGGATCTTCCACACGTACGCCAACCCGGGCCTCTACCGGGTGCGGCTGACCGTCGACCGTGCCGGTGGCGACGACGACGAGGACGACGACGAGGCCGAGCGCCGGATCGTCCTGCTCGTCCTCCCGGCACCGCCCGTGCCCGCCCCGCCCGCCCCGGCGGTGTCCGACGAGGAAGCCGACGCGGAGTCGGCTCCCGTGCCCACCGCTCCTCCCGCCGCCGCGCCCACGCCGGCTCCCACGCC
>CALMNS010000205.1 GCA_937871635.1 uncultured Solirubrobacter sp. | reverse complement strand
GTCGACGACTGGCGAGCGCTGCAAGGCGTTCTCGCCGACCCGGCCCGGCACAAGGCTGGCCGGCCAGAGCGCTACCTGCTGAGCGGCGTGGCGCGCTGCGCCGTCTGCGCCGGGCGCATCTACGGCGCGAAGGAGCCGCGCGGGCGCACCTACCTGTGCGAGACCCGGCGCCACGTCGTGCGGCGCGCCGAGGAGGTCGAGGCGCTCGTCGTCCGGTCGGTGCTGGCCCGGCTGTCGCAGCCGGACGCGCGGACCATGTTCGCCCGCCCGGACAGCCGCGACGAGGCGCAGGCGCTGCGAGCCGAGGAGTCCGGACTCCGCACCCGCCTCGACGGTCTCGCCGAGGCGTTCGCGGGAGGCGACATCGACCGGGCGCAGCTCCGGGCGGGCTCAGACCGGCTCCGGGCCCGGCTGGTCGAGGTCACCTCTGCACTGGCTGCGCTTTCCGTGACGCCGGCCGTGTCCACGCTCGTCGGCGCCGAGGACGTCGCAGCGGCGTGGGGCAACCTCGACCTCGACCGGCAGCGCGCCGTCGTCGACACACTGCTCGGCGTCGTCCTGCACTCCCCTGGTCGAGGTGCTCGGACCTTCGACCGTGCGACGGTCGGGCTGAGCTGGAAGTAGCTGGCATCGTCTGGCGCTAGCCCCCCGTCAAGGCGCAGCGTCCTCTGACAGCGACCGATAGAGGTCCCACACACGGCGATCCAGGTCGGTGATGGTCTCGAGCACCTTCTGGAGCGCGGGCCGCGTCGCAGGGGAGTCCAGGTACACCGGCTGCTTGCTGCGCGGGTGGTCGTAGTGCCAGCCCGACGGCTCGTCAGGGCCTTCCCAGTCGTTCCAGCCGGTAGCGACGTGCACAACCTGATTCCGCAGCGCCCACGCGTTCGGTAGTTCCGTCACGAGTCGATCGAAATCGGCGTTGAGCCCCTTTGCCGCGTCCAACAACGTGCGCAGACGTCCATTTGAGTGCAGCCAGAAGGCAAGGTCACCCCCTTGCCCTTCCGGCCACGCAAGGAGGTGCAGAGCGGTCTGAGCCATTTCACGCTCGAGCCCGCCGGTCGCCACGGCGATTCTGCCGACGAGCGGGAAGTACCACTCCGGTGGCTCGCCGATTATGGCGTCCCAGTCCTGTTCAGTCGGAATGCCAAAGTCCGTGTAAATGCTAGGCCCCTCGGGGATATCGTCGCTCATGCACCGGAGGCTAGGGGGTCCGTCGAGCTGGCACCGGCGCACGACGAAGGTCCGACCCCTTCGCAGGGGTCGGACCTCGGTCACGCGCGGCGCAGAGCGGGCTCGTCGTGGCCCCGTCCTTCGCTCCCCGGCCCGGCCTCGTGACGAGCGGGGCGACGTTGACGCCGCGCGTACTACGTGCGGGGCCGCGCCTTCGCCCGCCTCGCCTCGAGCACCGCGACGCCGCGCTCGACGAGGTGCTCGGCGTGGTCATCGGCGACCTCGACGACCTCGCCTGGACCGACGTGGGCGTCGTTGACGTAGATCGCCCAGCCGGGCAGCAGCCGGACGCGCCTCACGCGGCGGGCGCGATCTTGACGACCGAGGCGGGGTGCGGCAGGCCGAAGGCGACGCGCGCGATGCCACGCACGGCGACCGAGTCCTTCGTGTAGAACACGCTCGAGTCGGTGGTGATCTCGGCGTCCTCGCGCAGCACGGCGTAGACCCGCGAGGAGTCGTAGCCCCAGACGACGCCTGCGGGGCACTTCGCGGCCACGCGCAGGTTGACGCCGAGGATGCGACGCTGACCGGCCTCGACCGCGTCCTTGCCGAACAGCGGCTCGTTGCTCCCGGTGCCGGCCTTGATCTTCGCCAGGACCAGCGCCGTCGCAGGCGAGGTCACGAACGTGTCGAGCGTCGCGCCGACCTCCTGCGCCTTCGAGATCGCCTCGGCGAACGGGTCGGTGTTGACGTAGCCGCCCGACGCCACAGCAGCGAAGCCGACCAGCGCGCCCAGACCAGTCGGCGCCGGCGAGGGCAGGCCCGGACCGAAGAACGCCTCGTCGATCTTCGCCGCGACCGAGCGGGCCAGCCCGGAGCCGACGACCTCCGCGGCGGCGGGCGAGGAGTCGTTCGCGGCCTCGCTCGACAGGATGGTGAGCCCGGCGACCTTGCGCGGGACGACGACCAGCTCGCCGAGCGTCGGGTCGGACGGCGCGATCTCCTGACCCTCGGCGTAGAAGCCGACGGACGGGTCGGTGAGCACCGTCGGGATGCGCAGGTCGTAGCCGGACGTGCGCAGGATGGTGCAGGTCTGCAGCGCAAGGGACTCCTGCTCGACCGGAGTCAGGAACAGGTCCGCGACCTCCTGGACGGAGAGCGGGTTCTTGTTGGTCAACATGCTGGCGATCTCCTCTGCGAGGGGTCAGCGCGCCACGGGCGCGGCTGCGCTGCGCTGCTCGCACCGTCGTCACTGACGACCTCGTGCGGGCCCCTCGGGGGCCGATCTGCGAGGCACCGGACGGCGCCTGACCGGCTCCGCTACCTCGCTGTGATCATCCTACGGCGAGTCGGGCAAGAGGCTCCGCGGCTCGGGTCCGGGCCGGTGAGACGCTTCGCTGCGTGGACTTCGCTGCCCTGATCGTCTCCCTGCTGGCGCTGTCGATCAGCGGGGCGACCTACGTCCGCTCGAGCCCAGGCGTCAAGGTCCGCGGCGGGACAGCAGGGATCTTCGGCGGCGAGCAGCCCCTAGGTACCTCCCTGACCGTGACGGTGCGCAGCAGCCGCAGCGCAAGCCTGACCATCGAGTACTGGGGCTTCGAGATCCGCAGAAGGTGGGGCTGGCCTCGTCGGCACGGTCGCATCGTCAGGCACGTGGGGCCTTACAGCGTGCCCAGGCGATCAGGCCCGGAGTACCCGCATCGCCTGGATCCGGGCGACCCCTCAGCCGTCTGGGGCATGGCCGTGAAGGACCTTGTCGCGTTCGTCAAGCCCGAGGACCGCCTCCGGGCCTATGTGCTGATCAGCACGCGCGCTCGGCCCGTCCGCGATCGGCCATGGCGGCTCCTCAAGGTCGAGGACTTCTCGCTGTTCGAGGAGGTGCAGCGCTAGAGGCCGCGTCAGGGCGCGGCAGGCACGCCGAGCGTTGGAACCTGACCGGCCAAGGTCACTCCTCCCCATAGGTCTCGGCGTCGATCTCGCTGCAGGGGTCACCCGCCCCCTGGTCGTCACGCGTCGCCGTCATCGCTGCGCCTCCCGACCAGACAGCAGCGAGCCCCAGGTCGCGCCGCCGCCGGTGCGGACAGACGTGCGCGCCCCGCCGTCGAGGCTCTCTGCGTCCGGTTCGTAGTCAGCGGCGAGCCTCGGGCGCTTGGTCAGCAGGTCGTCGACCGCAGCCTCGACCTTCGCCTCGTCGACCTCGCCGTCGTCGTCGAGCAGGTCGGCGACCTGGACGCCGTGGACGTGCAGGTCGTCGGGATCGGCCATGCGTGCTGCAGCGCGCCGGTGGACCTCCGTCGTCTGCAGCCGCACGACCCGCTGCGCCAGCGCGTCCCGCTCGGCCTCGGTCGAGCGCAGCCGGGTCCGGTACTTCGC
>CALMNS010000204.1 GCA_937871635.1 uncultured Solirubrobacter sp. | reverse complement strand
CGCGTGGTGGAACGTGACGTTCGCCCGGTCGGCGAGGCGGCGGCGCGCGACGCCGAGCGCCTCCTCGCTCGCGTCCACGCAGTGCAACCGGCCCACGCGCGGCGCCACCCACGCCGCCCAGCGTCCGCTGCCGCACCCGAGGTCGAAGCCCTCCGCGCCGGGCGGTAGCGCTGCCCACGGGAAGACGGCGAAGTACTGGCCCGCGAGGGCGCCCCGCTCCTCGTCGCCGAGTCCCGTCTGGTCGAAGCTCCGCCATTCCGCGCCGAACCCGGTCACGGTGGCTTCGTCGACGTTCGGACGGGACCGGGCGCCGAGTCCGTTCGCGAAGCTCACGACCGTCCGCCCAGCAGCGAGGCGTAGAGCGCGTCGACGTCGGCGAGCAGACGCTCGGCTCCGAACCGGCCGAGGACGTGCTCGCGGGCCTCGCGCCCCAGGCGCCGCCGGAGGGCCTCGTCGCCGGCGAGCTCGCCGAGGGCGGCGGCCAGGGCACGTGCGTCCCCGGGCGGGCAGAGCCGCCCCGTCGCCGGCTCGACGACGTGCCGTACGCCGCCGACGTCGACGGCGACAGCGGGCCGCGCCCCGGCCGCCGCCTCGATCAGGGCGACCGGCGTGCCCTCGTTGTCCGAGGTCAGCAGCGCGATGTCCGTCGCCGCCACCACCGAGGGCATGTCGCTCTGGAACCCGGCGAAGGTCACCGCCCCGCCGAGCCCGAGCTCCGTGGCCTGCGCTTCGAGCTCGGGCCGCAGCTCCCCGTCGCCCACCACCAGCAGCCGCACCGGGGCCCCGGCGGCCCGGGCGAGGGCGACGCTCTCGAGTGCCAGCTCGACCCGCTTGATCGGGGCCAGCCGGCCCGAGATGGTGACGACGACGTCCCCCGCGTCCGCTCGCGCCCCGGTGGCGCGCCGCAGCGGCGAGGTCTCGTCCGGCCGCTCGTCGAGCGCCAGGAAGGCATCGAGGACCAGCCCGAGCGGAATGACCCGAAACCGCTCGGCCCGAGCGATCCCGAGGCGGACGAGATCGTCGACCGTCGCCTGACTGACGCCGACCAGCGTGTCCGAGACCCTGGCGGCGAGACGTTCGAGGCCTCGGTAGAGCCCCGCCTTGGCAGGGCCGAAGTATCCCTCCAGGACATGACCGTGGTACGTGTGGACGATCCGCGGACGGGGCGACCGAGCGAGGACCGCGGCGAGTCGCCCGAGGAAGCCGGCCTTGGCGGTGTGCGTGTGGACGATCTCCGGGCGCAGGCGACGGATGAGCCGCACGAGGGCCCCGAGCGCCCGGAGGTCCGCGAGCGGCTGGATCTCGGGACCGAGCGCCGCGAGCGTCCTCAGGCGGGCGCCGTGGTCGGCGGCCAGGTACTCGGCGGACGCCTCCCCCGGTCCGACGCGCCCGGCGACGAGGAGCGTCTCGTACCGCGCCGGATCGAGTCGGCCGGAGAGGATCGCGACATGGTGGGCCGGCCCGCCCGCGTTCATCCGGGCGATCACCCGCAGGACCCGGGTGGGGCGTTCAGCGGAGCTGGGGAGCCGAGGCACGCTGCGCGTAGTACTCGACGCACCGGCGCAGGCCCTCCCCGACCGGAACGGACGGCTCGAAGCCGAGGCGCTCGCGGGCCAGCGAGATGTCGGCGCTGGAGTGCTTGACGTCGCCGGTCCGGGGCTCGGCGTACAGCGGCTCGAGCTTCGTCCCGACCAGCTCTCGGATGGCCCCGTAGAGCTCGTTGAGCGTGGCCTGCTGGCCGAGCGCCACGTTGCAGGCCAGCCCGTTGACGAGGTCGGCGGGAGCCGACGCCGCGAGGAGATTGGCGTCGACGACGTTCTCGACGGGAGTGAAGTCGCGAGACTGCTCGCCGTCGCCGAAGATCGTGGGCGCCTCGCCACGCAGCAGCATGGCGATGAAGCGAGGGATGACCGCGGAGTACTGCGACAGCGGATCCTGGCGGCGCCCGAACACGTTGAAGTAGCGCAAGGCGACCGTCTCGAGGCCGTAGACCTCCGAGAAGCTCCGGCAGTAGCTCTCTCCGGCGAGCTTGGCCACCGCGTAGGGGGAGATCGGAAGCGTCGGAAGCGCCTCGTGCTTGGGCATCGTCGGATTGGCGCCGTAGACCGAGGACGAGGAGGCGTAGACGACGCGCCCGACCCCGGAGTCACGCGCCGCGAGCAGCACGTTGAGGGTCCCGATCACGTTCACCGCGTTCGAGGTGAGGGGGTCCTGCACCGACCGGGGCACCGACGGCAGGGCGGCCTGATGGAACACGACGTCGCAACCCCGGACCGCGGCGTGGGCGCGCTCGTAGGACTGGATGTCGCCCTCGACCAGCTCGAGGTCGCCGAGGAGGTCGACGAGGTTCTCGCGTCGTCCGGTGGCGAAGTTGTCGAGCACGCGGACCTCATGGCCCTCGGCCAGCAGTCGCTCGACGATGTGAGAGCCGATGAAGCCGCCCCCGCCGGTGACGAGCGCTCGCATCAGGCCTCGTGCGGGAGTGCGACCCAGGGCATCAACGGCGCGGAGTGTAGACCCCGGTTCGAGATTGTCAGATCGTTACATTGCGTCGCGCCGTACTGACCGTGCAAGCCGGTGCTCGCTCGGCGCCGACGCAACTCGTAGGGGAGTCGACTCATTGACGCCGAACATCCACGGCCTGGCCTGTCCCGGTAGGGCGACATCGGCGTGATCGCCGGCCTGACCGACGTCCTCGTCCGGAGCAGCGGCATGCCGCCATGGGTTCGCGACTGACTCGCTCGTCAGCGAGCGCCTCGGCGTCGGCACCGACCGCGGCGCCGACTGCTCGACGGACGCCGCCAGCCAGGCATCCGGGCGCCGGCGCCGTCGCTTGGCGGCCCGCGGCGCTCACCCTCGCCGCGTCGGGATTCGCAGCGCCCCTCTGGGCCAGCTACCTGACCAACGGAACGTCGGTGCTCACGCTCGGCCGGTTGCTGCTGGTCGCCGTTGCCGTCTGCCTGGTCGCCGCGGCCTGGCGCGATCGCGCGACGCTGCTCCGCCGGCCGCCCCCAGCCGTGGCCCTCTTCGTCGGAGGCCTCGTCGCGCTCTGGGTCGTCATCACCGTCAGCGCCACCACCCGCGGCTGCTACTGCGCGGGCGCCTGGCACGGCTACACGGAGCTCGCCGCGCTGTCCGGCGCGGCGGCCGTCGTCGTCTGGCGCCGACCGGAGAGCTGGCGCCTGCTGACCGCCGCCGCGGCAGGGGGGAGCGTCCTCGCTGCCGTGTTCGGGCTCGCCGGCATCCAGGACGTCAACGCCTCGGAGGTCCCCGTCCCCAGTCTGCCCGTCCGGATCGGCGGTCCATACGGGAACCCCAACTTCCTGGGCTTCGCCGTCACACCGGGCATTCCCGTTCTCGTCGGTGCGCTCCTCGTGGGAGGATGGCGACAGCGAGGTGTCGCTCTCGCGGCGCTCGTCGCATCGACGACCGCCGTCGCGATGACCTTCTCACGAGGCGCCATCCTCGCGGCAGGCATCGGAACCGTGGCCTGCCTGGCCGTCGTCGCGCGTCGCCAACCCCGAGCGGCCCTGGCGTTGGCCGGCGCCGTGGCGGTCGTCCTCGCGATCGGCGCGCTGGGCTATGACCGCTTCGACCGCGCCCGCACCGAGGCCGACTTCTCCGTGCAGCAGGCCCAGATGGTCGCCGAAGACCGAAGCGGCTGGAACGGCAACGCCTCCGGACCGCTTGCGGAGGGCCCCAGCCGGCTCTCCAACGACAGGCCGTCCGAGCTGACCATCCGCGCACTCAAGCCAGGGCAGGGTGCGAGTCTGCGGCTTGATCGGATGCGGCCGGGCCGGCGGTATCGCGTCGACTTCGAAGCGCGGACGCCCGCGAGGACGATGGCGCTGCGCTTCGGGTTCGGCACCGAGCTACGTGGTGGGCGCGTGGCCGGCAGCACGGCGGCTGTGTCTCGGGTCCCACGTCGCTTCAGCGTGAGCTGGCGTCCGACCAGGGCCGTGTCGGACGCGCGATTTTACGTGTGGGCGCCCGAAGCCGCCGGGGCCATCATCCTTTCCGACGTGACGATCAGGCGCGCGGACGGCGAGGCCGTGCGCGTCGGGCTGCGCCTGCTCGGACCCGTCACGCCCAGGGACTTCGCGGCCATAGAGCGCGAGTACGTCGGCTCCCGGATCACCGCGTTCAAGGACAGCCTCGACGCCTTCGCGAGTGCTCCCCTCGTGGGAATCGGGTGGCAGCGGTTCGAGCGCTTCGCGGCAGCCCGAGATCCCAAGGGGGCGCTTGCCACGCACAACGAGTACGTCCGCATCGCCGCGGAGCTGGGGATCGTCGGCCTGGTCGCGTTCGCCCTGGTCCTGGCCGGCGTCCTGGCCGGCCTGCGGTCCGTGGTGAGCGATCCTCACCGTGCCGGCGTCGTCGGTGGCATCGTGGCCGCCGCAGTGGGCCTTGCGTTCGTCAACGGAATCGTCACACCGACGGCGTCGGTCCCACTCGGCCTGCTGGCCGGCGTGGTCGCGTCCCGCTCCGGACGCACGGTGCGCGGAGATCTGACGCACAACGGCGGTCGCCCGTCACGGGCGATCTCAGAATGAGAGAATCGCCGAGGACACCGACCCCAGACTCGCAGCTCGCGCTCGAGTTGTCAGATCGCTACATTGGCAACGCGCGATAGGAAAAACGCAGAAGCCGGTGCTGTGCTCGGCGCCGAACCACCTCGCCTCGGACAGGGAGATGACTCATTGACGCCGAACCATGATGGTCCTGACTCGCCTCAGCGCGTTCTCGTCACCGGCGGAGCGGGCTTCATCGGCTCCCATCTCTGCGACGCCCTGGTGGCCCGAGGCGACACGGTGACCGTCCTCGACGACCTGAGCACCGGGCGTGCCGAGAACCTCGCCCACCTCGCGGACGTGCCGTCGCTGCGCTTCGTCGAGGGGTCCGACGGCGACACCGACCTCGTCGATCGGCTCGTGTCCGAGAGCGATGTCGTCATGCACCTCGCCTCCGCGGTCGGCGTGCAGCTGATCGTCTCGAACCCCCTCGAATCGCTGCTCAAGAACGTCCGTGGCACCGACACGGTGATGACGGCGACGGCGCGCCGGGGGCGGCGGCTGCTGTACACCTCGACCTCCGAGGTCTACGGCAAGAACTCGACCGGTGCGCTCAGCGAGGACTCCGACCGGATCCTCGGCTCGCCGTTCAAGTCGCGCTGGTCCTACGCGATCGCGAAGGGGTTCGGCGAGTCGATGGCGTCGGGCCAGCACCGGACGCTGGGCGCTCGCAACATCACGGTGCGGCTCTTCAACACCGTCGGTCCGCGTCAGACAGGCATGTACGGGATGGTGCTCCCGCGCTTCGTGCGACAGGCCCTCGCCGACGAACCGCTCACCGTGTACGGCAACGGGACCCAGACCCGGTGCTTCGCCCACGTGCACGACACCGTCGCGGGGATCCTCGCCCTCCTCGGCAACGACGAGGCGATCGGCCACGTGTTCAACGTCGGGGACACCGAGGAGATCCCGATCATCGAGCTCGCCCGCCGCGTCATCGAGCGCTCCGGCTCGAGCTCCAAGGTGGAGCTCGTGCCCTACGCCGAGGCCTACGACGACGGCTTCGAGGAGCTCGGGCGCCGCAAGCCGGACACGTCGGCGCTGCAGGAGCTGACGGGTTGGGCGCCGACCCGCACCGTGGACGACGCCATCGACGACGTCATCCTCCACGAGCGAAGCCGGGAGGGTGCCGCGGTTGGCACTTGAGGTCCGGCTGCCGATCGGGCTGGCCTTCGCCCTGGCGATGGCGTTCCTGCTCACCCCTGTTGCGATCCGGGCGGCCGGACGGTTCGACTTCTACGACAAGCCGGTCGGGTACAAGGGCCACGCGACGCCTACCCCATACCTGGGGGGCGCCGCCGTGGTGCTGGCGTTCGCGCTGGCCATCGGGCTGTTCGCCGGGGACCTGACCCGCACCGCACCGTTGCTGGGGGGCGTCCTCATCCTCTGGGTGGTCGGGACGATCGACGACCGCAGGACGGTCTCGCCGGGCATTCGCGTCGCGATCGAGGTGGCGCTGGCCACCGTCATCTTCGCCCTCGGGCACGGATGGGACCTCGGCTCCGGGCCGCTGAGCTTCGCGCTGACCGTCGTCTGGGTGGTCACCGTCGTCAACGCCTTCAACCTGTTCGACAACATGGACGGCGCGGCGAGCTCGATGGCCGCCGTCGTCTGCGCCGGAGTGGCGATCCTCGCCGTCGTCATCGGGGACCGCTGGCTGGCCGTCGCCGCGATCGCCCTGACCGGGGCCTGCATCGGCTTCCTGCCCCACAACCTGTCCTCCCCCGGGGCCCGGATCTTCCTCGGGGACGGGGGCAGCATGCCGATCGGCTTCGCGGTGGCCGCCCTCGTGATGGTCGGGGCCTCCGGGGCGGCACCGGCGTGGCAGTCGCTGCTGATCGGCCTGCTGCTCGTGGGCGTCCCGGCGCTCGACACGTGCCTCGTCATGTTCTCCCGCGCGCGGCGAAGGATCTCGATCCTCACGGGTGGGCAGGACCACCTGACGCACCGCGCTCGGCAGCGACTGCGCACCGCCCGCGCCGTGGCGGTCGCGCTCGGCGGTACCCAGGCCGTCATCTCGGCGCTCGCACTGCTGGCCATCGAGGGTGGATCGGAGCTCCTGGTCGGGGCCACCCTGCTCTACGTCGTCGCGCTCGGAGCATCGATAGCGCTGCTCGACAGCCGCTCCAGGCTCACGCCGGCCGCCGGGGAGGTCCGCACCGCGCCGCCCCGGCTGCGGCTGGGGGAACGGCGCGTCCGCCTCCCGGACGCCCGGCAAGGACTCCTGGCGGCGCTGGGTCTCGTCATCGGTCTCGGGCCGCTCGCCGACGGCTACTACGACTCGGAGATCTGGGTTCCGGCCGGGGTGGTGCTGATCGTCGTCCTCGTCGCGGTGCTGATCGCCCGGCCGCCCAGGCTGTCGCTCGCCGGTGGACTCGCCGTCGCCGGGTTGGTGGGTCTTGCCGGCTGGGCGTTGCTCTCGGCGTCCTGGGCCGAATCGGCGGAGCAGGCGGTGGTGGCGGGTAACCGCTACGCGGTCTACGCCGCGCTCCTGGGCGCGTACGTCGTCCTGCTGCGCGATCGTGCCGACGCGGCGTGGCTGATGGGCAGCCTGGGGCTGGCCGGGCTCGTCGTCCTCGTCGTCGTCGTGAGCCAGCTCACCGGTGAGGCGTCGCCCGAGCTCTTCCGGGGTGGCCGGCTCAACGAGCCGTTGGGCTATATCAACGGGCAGGCCAGCTTCTTCCTGATGGCCATGTTCCCCTGCCTTGCGCTGGCCGAGCAGCGCCGCTCGTCGATCGCCGCCGGGGCCGGGCTTGGCCTGACCGTCCTGCTCGCCGCTCTCGTCCTCCTGAGCCAATCGCGGGGAGCCGCCCTGGCCCTGGTCATCTCGGTGCTGGTGCTTCTCGCGGTCGTGCCCGGGCGGATCCGCCGCGCCTGGGGCATCGTCGCCGCGGGCGCCGCGGTGAGCCTCGCCGCACCTCGTCTGCTCGACGTCTCTCCGCTCTCCTTCGCCGGGGAGCTGACCGCCGCCGAACTCCGCGCCACGATGCTGCAGTCGATCGCCATCGCCATCGGCGCCGGAGTGCTCTGGGGCGCCCTGTCGGCCGTGGTCGCACGCCTGGGGCGGTCGGGCGACGTACGGATCGCGCCGGTCCGGCGTGCCGCCACCGCAACCCTCCTGGCGGGAGTCGCAGCACTGCTGGTCGTCGGGATCGCCCGGGGCGGATCGATCGCCGAGTCGGTCCGCACGGAGTATCGGGCCTTCACCCAGGTCGATGCCACCGGGGCCGCCGTGGTCCCGTCGGATACCACGCGGCTCATCTCGGGATCGGGCACCCGCTACGACTACTGGCGCATCGCCGCCGACGTCTGGGGCGACGCTCCCGTCCGGGGCATCGGCGGCGGGAACTACGACGTGCCCTACTTCGCCCGGCGGGCCACCACGGAGGACGTCCGGCAGCCGCACAGCCTCCAGATGCAGGTGCTGAGCGAGACGGGGCTGGTCGGCGGCGGGCTGCTCGCGCTCCTCCTCGCAGGACTCATCCTGGGCGCTCGCCGGTGGGCCCGGGCGGCCCGCCGGAGCCGAACCGCCGCGTGCGTGACCGTCGCTGCGATGGGATCGGTCACCGCGTTCCTCGTCCACACGAGCGTCGATTGGATGCATCTGCTTCCGGGTCTCACCGGGATGGCATTGGCGGGGCTTGCCGTGCTGGTGATGGGGGCTCCGGAGCGCCGGCCTCCTCGCCCCCGGCTCCTCGTCGCCGTCGCGGTGTCACTGCTGATCGGCGTCGCGGGCCTCTCCCTGACCCGGCAGGGCGTCGCGGAGCACTTCCGGCGGGTGGCGCAGAGCGCGTTGGCGGAACGGCCGGCCAAGGCGCTGGTGGAGGCGGACCGGTCGCTGCGACTGGACGCGCAGGCGGTCTCCACCTACTACGTCAAGGCGGCGGCCTTCGCTCGCTACGGGCAGGCCGACGCGGCCGAGCGCACCCTGCGCGAGGCGGCCGCCAAGGAGCCGAGCGACTTCGTGACGTGGACCCTGCTCGGGGACTTCGCGACCCGTCGGGGCCGCCCGGCGCAGGCGCGCGAGCACTACCGCCGGGCGCTGGCGCTCAACCCCCGCAACGCGTCGCTGCGACGCTCGCTAGCCGATCCGGAAGCGGCTCTACCCTAGTCCCATGGTGACCTCCCCCCGCGCACGTCTCGCGGCGCTCTGCTGCGCCGCACTCTGGATGAGCGCCTCGCCCGCCCACGCCCAGGACGACGGCGTCACCGTCGACCCGGGTGGCGGTCCGGCGGACAAGGAGTACGCCATCCCGCTCGACGAGGCCCGCAAGAACGCGGCGCCGTCCGGCGGCGCTTCCCGTGGGGATGCCCCTTCGAATTCGGGTTCGGGTTCGGGTTCGGGCTCGGGCTCCGGAAGCGCCGGCTCAGGCGCCGGCTCGGACGCCCCGAGCGAGCCGGACCAGGCGCCGCTGTTCGGGTCGGGGGTCGGTGAATCCGACGACGACGACGCCGAGGCGGCGGCGTCTCGCGCTCGCACCTCCAGCCGCGAGGCCGTCCGGGATCGCAGGGCGGCTCGTCGCCGGAAGGCGGCACGCCAGGCCGCCAAGCGCCGAGCCGAACGCGAGAACGGCACGAGCGCCGCCCGCGACTCGCAGCCGCCTCCGGGCGATCGCTCGACCGCTGCGGACCGCGAGGCGGTCGGCCGGCTCGCGGCGAGCACCGGAGACAGCAGCCCGAGCCCGACGCTGGCCATCGGCGGGATCGGGGTGGCCGTGCTGGCCCTGGGCGCCGTGGTCGGGCTCGTCCTGCGACGGCGCTCGGCCCAGGGCTAGCGCGGCTGGCCCACCCGCCGGCTCATCCCCGCTTGAACGCCTCGTACGCCGGCTTCCGGACGCCGGCGCGGTCGATGAGACCCCACTCGGTCTGTTGGTTGTCGGGCCGCAGCGCCTCGTCGTAGAGACCCAGGTAGCCCAGCGTGGCGATCCGGGACGACCGCCGCGTGATCCGTAACGCGGCCCGGATGTAGCGGGCCTGGGCGGCTCGGGTCATGAAGAAGTTGAACTGGTAGTTCCTGTGGTCGGTCGGCAGCGAGAACTCCGAGATGAAGATCGGGAGCTTGCGACCGTCGCGTCGCGCCCGGGGCAGGTAACGGTCGAGCGCGGTGGCGAGCTCGTCGAGCGAGGAGAAGTCGATGAACCCGTCGGCGAGCGCAGGACGGCTGAGATCCGGGAACCGCGGGCCGAAGGGGTTGTGCCCGTACTGGTCCATCCGCGGGCGCCGACCGTTCGGCAGGCGCATGTACTTGATCCAGTTGACGGGCTTGATGGTGCCCGAGGTCCACGTGTTGCCCCCGATGACGATGTTGCGCGCGGAGGCCTCCTTGAGCCGGCGATACGCGCCGTCGAGCATCCGAGCGTAGAGCCGCGGGCCCCGCTGCTTGCGGCGCGAGAGCGGCCGGCCGCGGTTGTCGTCGTCGAGCGGCAGGAAGTTGGCGCCCTTGGTCGGCTCCCCCCAGATCATCCAGCGACGGACCGCCGGATAGCGCCTCGCCGCTGCGGCGATGAAGTCGGCGAAGTCGCTCGGGTCGTTCGGGGCCCAGTTGTCCTCCCGGCCTCCGTTGGCCCACCGCGGGGTGCCGAGGACGAGCAGCAGCACTTCGATGTCCTCGGCGGCGGCTCCCGCGATCGCCTGGTCGACCTCGATCGGCCAGACGTAGGCCGGGTCCGCCGGGTCTCGCGGGTTGGTCGGGCGTCGCGTCGCGACGTTGCTCCAGCGCAGCCCCATCTGGTAGATGCCGACGCCCAGATCGGCGTACACCGGGAACTGCGAGACGCCGCCGACCTCCATCGGGCCCCACATCGCCTTCTGCGTCGTGACGGCGGCCGGGGCGGACGGGGCGAAGAGCAGGACCGCCGTCAGGGCGGCGAGGAGCGAGCGCGCGAGCATCATGGAGAGCTACATCACTTCGGCGGAGCCGACGATTCGCCTCCCGCGTACACGGCGCGCAGCCCGGCGGCGACGACCCCCGGCGCCGTGCGGGCC
>CALMNS010000203.1 GCA_937871635.1 uncultured Solirubrobacter sp. | reverse complement strand
ACGCCGAGCTGGTGGCGCAGGGCCGGACGAATCGGCAGATCGGCGAGGAGCTCTTCCTCGCCGCCAAGACCGTCGAGGGCTACCTCACCATCGTCTTCGGCAAGCTCGGCGTCACCACCCGCGCGGAGGTGGCCGAGGCCGTCGGCCGGGCCCGCCAGCCGGGCTGAGCGCGGCGCGCCCGCGCCCGTCCTCGTTAGCCCGCCGCGGCGACGCCGATCGGGCAGGAGACGCCGGTGCCGCCGAGCCCGCAGTAGCCGTTCGGGTTCTTGGCGAGGTACTGCTGGTGGTAGTCCTCGGCGTAGTAGAACGGCCCGAGCGGGACGATCTCCGTGGTGATCTCGCCGCGGCGGGCCTTCGTCAGCTCGGGCTGGAAGCGGTCGCGCGACGCCTCGGCGGCCTCGCGCTGACGCTCGTCGGCCACGTAGATCCCCGACCGGTACTGGGTGCCCACGTCGTTGCCCTGGCGCATGCCCTGCGTCGGGTCGTGGTTCTCCCAGAAGGCCTTGAGGATCAGCTCGAGCGAGACCTGCGCGGGATCCCACACCACGAGGACCACCTCGTTGTGCCCCGTCCGCGCGGAGCAGACCTCGTCGTAGGTGGGGTTGGGGGTCTCGCCGCCGGCGTAGCCGACCGCGGTCGTCCAGACCCCCGGGAGCTCCCAGAAGACCCGCTCGGCACCCCAGAAGCAGCCCATCCCGACCACCAGGGACTCGTACCCCTCGGGCCACGGGGGCGTGGTCGGGTTGCCCAGGACGACGTGCGGTCCGGGCGACGCGATGGGGTGCTCGCGACCGGGGAGGGCCTGCCCGGGCTCCGGCATCGAGGTCTTCTGGCGGGTGAAGAGCATGAGGTCAGTCTAGCGACCTGTCCTTACTCGTTGCTTACACAACCAATGCTAGGATCTGCGTCGCTTTCACTGAGATTTCTTCCTCGAGCCAAAAGGACCGAATGCCCCCCTTCTCCCCCACCCCCATCAGCGGCGCAGCGGTCTGCTCCTTCTGCGGGCAGCGGCCGGGCGTCGTGCAGATGATCGTCGCCACCGGCGCCGGCCGCGGGACGGCCGTCGCGTGCGAGGTCTGCGCCCAGCGGCTCGCCGCCGGCGAGCGCCCCGGCCCGCAGCCCGCGCCGTCGCAGCCCACGTCGGAGACCCCGGCGCTTGACTCCTTCGGCCGCGACCTGACCGTCGACGCGCGCGAAGGTCGGATCGACCCGGTCATCGGCCGCGCCGCCGAGATCGAGGAGACCGTCGAGATCCTCGCCCGTCGTCGCAAGAACAACGCCGTCCTCATCGGCGAGGCCGGCGTGGGCAAGACCGCGATCGCCGAGGGCCTCGCCCTGCGGATCGCCGAGGGCGACGTCCCGGAGACCCTCACCGACGTCCGCCTGGTCACCCTCGACCTGTCCGGCATGGTCGCCGGTGCCCAGTACCGCGGCCAGTTCGAGCAGCGCTTCAAGGCCGCCCTCGAGGAGGTCGTCGCCTCCGACGGCGGCATCGTCCTCTTCGTCGACGAGCTCCACACGATCCTCGGAGCCGGCAACGCCGAGGGCGCCATGGACGCCGCCAACATGCTCAAGCCGCTCCTCGCCCGCGGGGAGCTGCGCATGATCGGCGCCACGACGCTCGCCGAGTACCGCAACATCGAGCGCGACTCCGCGCTCGCGCGCCGCTTCTCGCCGATCACGGTCGAGGAGCCGACGGTGGACGAGACGATCGAGATCCTCCACGGCCTGCGGGCCGGGTACGAGGGCCATCACGACGTGGTGATCAGCGACGAGGCGCTCGCATCGGCGGCGCGCCTGAGCGACCGCTACATCTCCGAGTACCGCCTGCCCGACAAGGCGATCGACCTCGTCGACCAGGCCGGTGCCCGGCTGCGGCTCAAGGGCGGCGTGACCGCCAACGACGAGGGCGGCCGCATCCGCGCCGAGCTCGTCCGTGCCGCCGCCGCCAAGCAGGCCGCGGTCGACGCCGAGCACTACGAGGAGGCGGGACGCCTCAAGGGCGAGGTCGAGCGGCTCGAGGCGCGGCTCGCCGAGCTCGGCGTGCCCGTCGAGTCCGCGGTCGAGCCGGACCGCCCGGTGGTCGGCGAGGCCGACGTCGCCGCGGTGGTCGCCACCCGAACCGGCATCCCGGTCGGCGAGCTCGTCGCGGGCGAGCTCGAGCGCCTGACCACGCTCGAGGACGACCTGCACCAGCGGGTGGTCGGCCAGGAGCAGGCCGTCGGGGTCATCGCCGACACCATCCGCCGCGCGCGGGTGGGGCTCGCGGAGGAGGACCGCCCGTTGGGCTCCTTCCTCTTCCTCGGACCGACCGGCGTCGGCAAGACGGAGCTCGTCAAGGCCCTCTCCGAGCGGCTGTTCGCGACGGAGAAGGCGCTGGTGCGCATCGACATGTCCGAGTACCGCGAGCCGCACACGGTCGCGCGGCTGATCGGCTCGCCCCCCGGCTACGTTGGGTACGGCGACGGCGGCCAGCTGACGGAGCCGGTCCGGCGGCGGCCGTACTCGGTGATCCTGCTCGACGAGATCGAGAAGGCGCACCCCGAGGTCTGGAACGTCCTGCTCCAGCTCATGGACGACGGGCGGCTGACGGACGGCGAGGGCCGGACGGTGGACTTCACGAACACCGTGGTGGTCATGACGTCGAACCTCGGCGCAGGCCAGGCCAAGCGCGGGATCGGCTTCACCGCGAGCGGCGCGGACGCCGGCGCGGAGCACGAGCGGATGCTCGCCGCGGCCAAGGGCGCGTTCCTGCCCGAGTTCCTCAACCGGATCGACGAGGTGGTCACCTTCCGGGCGCTCACGCCCGAGCAGGTCGAGCGGATCGCCGGGCTGATGGTGACCCAGATCGCCGAGCGGCTCGAGGCCGAGCGCGGCGTCTCGCTCACCGTGGAGCCCACCCTGGTCTCCCGTCTGGCCCGGGAGGGCTTCGACGAGGCCTACGGCGCGCGGCCGCTCAAGCGCCACGTGCGCCGGACGCTCGAGCGCGAGCTCACCCGGGCGATCCTCGACGGCACCCTCGCCGAGGGCACGCGGGTGATGGCCCGGGACACGGACGACGGCGAGGGGATCACCCTCGAAGTCTCGCCACCCGCCGCGGCGGCCGAGCCCGCCCGCCTGACCGCCTCCTGACGGCGCCCGCCGGTTCGACCCGGCGAGGGCGCCCATGTGTGGCGTCCTCTTCGGGGAATGGACACTCGGAGACTCTCGGTGAGAGGCTCTGAG
>CALMNS010000202.1 GCA_937871635.1 uncultured Solirubrobacter sp. | reverse complement strand
CTGCAGGACCTGCTGCTGACCGCGGGCGACCTGCGCCCGCTGGTCCTCGAGCTCACCGAGCACCAGGCCGTCGCCGACCTCCGCAGCCTGGTCCTGCTGCGCGACCGGCTCGCCGACGAGTCGCCGCCCGGCGCGCCCGGAAGCCCCGTCTCGCGCACGGCGGCGTTCCCCGCGTTCGCCGCGGCCGTCCTCGTCGACGTCGCGCAGGGGACGTGGGACGTCGCCCTGCGGGTGCTGCACCTGCGCCCGCTCGAGCAGCCCGGGATCGTCCTCGTGCCGATCGGCGAGCGCAGCCCTCGGGGCGTCGCGGTGACCGCCCTGGTCGTCGGGCTCTCGCCCGGGGCCGTGCTCGTCGACGTCGACCGCCAGCGCGGGCTCATGCTCTTCCACGTCATCGACGCGAGCGACGCAGACGCCGTGCGCGAGCGGCTGGCGTCGTTCTACGACCGCTACCAGCGCCGGGTGGTGCCCTGATGCACGACGTCGTGTTCTACGGCGGCATCGCCTGGCTGACGCTATTGCTCGGCGTGACGGTGATCCTCGTCGCGCGGCGCGGATCGGCCGCCGGCCGGATCCTCGCGCTCGACCTCCTGGTGCTGGTCCTGATCGGGATCCTCGCCCTCTACGCCGGGCAGACCGAGCGCTCGTACTCGCTCGACGCGGCCCTTGCCCTCGCCCTGCTGTCGTTCGTCGCCACGCTCGCGGCGGCACGCTACGCCGAGGACCGGGGGCCGTACCGGTGATCGCCGCGACGGACGGCTTCGCCTGGGCGGCCGACGCGCTGATCGTCGCCGGCCTGCTCCTCATCACGATCGGCGTCTACGGGGTGCTCCGGCTTCCCGACGTCTACACGCAGGTGCACGCCGCCTCCAAGGCCGCGTTCCTCGGCGTCTCCGCGCTGCTGATCGCCGCCGCGCTCGGTGGCGGGGGCGCCATCGTCGCGCGCACCGTGCTGATCGTCGCGCTCCTGGCCGTGACCACGCCCGTGGCGGCCCACGTCATCGTCAAGGCGGCGCGCGGACGCGGGGAGCCCATGCGCACCCCGGGCGCGCGCGACGAGTCCGACCCTCGCTTCCAGTCCAGCGAGCCGCGGCGCCACTCCTAGCTGGATCGGGCGGTGGGCTGCGTTTCCGGCGGCTTGACCACGAGCACGGGACGCTCCGCGTGGTGTGCCAGTCCGGAAGAGACCGAGCCGAGCATGGCCGACGCGACCGCACCGTGACCGGTCGATCCGACCACGACGACCGCTGCGGCGCACTCCTGGCCCGCCTCCTGGACCGTCCGCCAGACGGCGCCTCCAGCCTCTCGGAGGTCGCCGGTCGCCGCGAGTCCCGCGCCGGTAGCGAGCGATACCCCCTCCTCCATGACCCGCTCTGCGCGGTGGCGATCCTCGTCCCCGACCTCCGCCGGGTGGGCGGCGCCCACCGCCCCCTCGCCGTAGCCGAGGGGCAACGCGCTCAGCGACTGATTCGGCGCCCAGACGTACAGCACGACCGCGTCCCGACCGGGCAACCATGCGCCGGCGCTTCGCACGGCATCTCGCGCGGGATCCGAGCCGTCGTAGGCGATGAGGACCGGACCCGTCGGCAGGTCCTCGAGCTCCGGGGTCACGAGCACCGAGGTCGCCGCGTGCCGGACGAGGCTCGAGGAGGTCGACCCGAGCAGGGTCCGCGCGACTCCCGAGCGCCCGCGCGTCCCACAGGCGATGAGGTCCGCCTCCCACGTGGTGCCGGCGGCGGCGATCGTCCGCCACGGTGGTCCTCCGGCCAGCGGAACCGCTTCGGCCGTGAGGCCGGTCGTCTCGGCCAGCTCGGCGCCGCGGCGAGCCAACGTCTCGGCTTCTTCGGCGATGAGGTGGCGCAGCCCTTCGAGGTCGTGAGCGAACTGGGCGCCCGCCTCACCCGGCCCGGCGGTCTGTGCGATCACGGCGGGGCGCTGCGGGGGCTCGTGGATCGTCACGACGTGCGCCGTGGCTCGCGTGGTCAGCGCGCCGGCCGCTCGAACGGCCGTCTCGGACTCGGGCGAGCCGTCGTAGGCGAGGACCAGGCGCGGGCCGTCACTCACCATCGGAGCTCGGCGATGGCGCCGCCCTCGGTCAGCAGTGTGGGCAACGCTCTCCCGGGCAGCGAGGTGACGCGCGCGTCGCTCGCCACGGCGAGCTCGACGGCGCGCTCAGCGACAAGGCCTGGAGCCGGGCGGCCCAGCGCCTCGTGAATCGCCGGTCCGATCTGACCGCGGCCGGGCACGGCGGCAGGATCGACGACGAGGTGGGAGACGCGGCGCTCGAGGAGCGCGCCGAGGACCTCGTCCCAGCCGACGGCTCCACGGCCCCCTCGCAGGGCGGCGTCGGCCGCCCGGGAGGCGGTCGCGACGGCCTCCTCCCGCCAGACGGACTCGAGCGTCTCCTCGAGCCGGTCGCCGACGGCGGCCGGCTCCTCCCAGAGCAGGTTGGCGACCGCCTCGGCGACGATCCGGCCGCTGACGTCGTCCGGCAGCTCGGCGGCGAACCGCCGCGCCACCTGGTCCTCGGAGACCAGGACCACCCGGTCCCACTCGAGCTCACGCAGCCGCCGTCCGACGGCCGCGGCGGCGTCGCGCAGGAAGTGGTCGCGCCACGCGTCGACGCGCTGCTCGTAGGCCGTCCGGTTGGCTCCGGAGCTGTGGGTGCCGACGGGGCTTCCGGTGCCGTGCCCGGAGAACTCGCGCCAGTCCGCCAGCTCGAGCTCGTAGAGCGAGCGATCCGGCTCGTGGACCTGGCCGGCCTCCCAGTGCAAGAGCCGGATCGCGTCGCCGCTGACCAGCACGAGCCCCGTCGCCCGGCCGCGGTCGGCGACGTCGACCAAGGGGGACACGAAGGGGCGCGTGTCCCACTCCACGACGTGCCGCCGGGGCGCGAGCTGGAGGCTCAGCCGCCGGTCGACCTCGCCGTCCGGGCTGACGAACCAGGCGAGGCCTCGCCCCCGCTCCCAGGGCGCGAGGGCGAGGATCTCGTCCTCGACGCGGTCGCGCAGGTCACGGATCGCCAGGCGGTCGTCTCGGGAGCCGTCGTCCTCGACCCGCCGGGAGACGTCGCGCAGCCCGTTACGCAGGGCCACGAGCCACTCGGGCACGTGGTTGGTGTTCGCGGGGTCGCGCGGGTCGGTGCGCAGGTGCACGCTGAGCACCGGGGCTCCGGCGGGCACCTGCGCGAGCTCGCGTACAGCGGCGAGGTCGACCGTCATGCGGTTCGCGACCGCCTTCCCCGCCCGAGCACCGCCCGGTAGAGCACCAGCAGGAGCAGCGCGCCGCCGATCGCGATGAGCCAGGTGCCGACGCTGAAGAAGCTCGAGAGCTCGCCGACGTCGAGCGCGCTGGCGATCAGCCCGCCGAGCAGCGCTCCGAGGATGCCGACGGCCATGGTGCCGAGGATGCCGCCCGGGTCGTCGCCGGGGTGAAGCGCCTTGGCGACGGCACCCGCCACGAGGCCGAGGATGATCCAACCGATGATGCCCATGAGGACTCTCCCTGTCAGTGGATGTGCAGAGGGAAGCCTCGCGCGCCATGGCGCGTCGGACCATGAGGCGCTGACTGCATCTCGCGCCCATCGCCACCCTGCGTGGGTCGGCGGGCAGTGCTCAGCGGGTGTCCCGGTGACGCGTCAGGCGGCCGACGAGGACGCCGGCGGCGGCGGAGCCGAGCAGCACCCAGCCCAGGCGCATCTCCGCGCGGAACACCAGCAGGTTGACGTCGACGAGCACGAAGTTCGCTCCGACGAGGAGGACGCAGAGGACCAGCAGCAGGGCCAACAGGACTGCCCTGCGCGTCGATCGCCGCCGACCCGAGCCGCCGATCATGGGAGCTCCCGCCGCCCACCCAGGAGCGCCATGAGGTCGAGTCGATCCGTGATCACGCCGTCGAGACCGCCGGCGATGAGCTCGTTCGCACGCTCGAGGTCGTTGACCGTCCATGCGTAGGTCTCGAACCCCTTGCGCTCGAGACGCCGGTGCTCGTCGACGGTGAGCAGCCGCTCGCGGACGCTGACCCCGTCGACGGCGGCGGCGACGGCGGGCGCCGTCTGCGCCCGCCGCAGGTCGTCCGAGTCGAACACCAGCAGCAGTCGCTTCGCCCACGGAACGGTACGACGCAGCGTCTCGAGGGACCCGAGGTCACCGGTCTGGATCGTCACCCGCCGGTCGCGCCGGGACTCGAGGAACGAGGCGACCTGGGAGAGATAGGCCGACGAGCGCTCCTTGAGGTGGAGGAGCACGGTGTCACGCAACCGCGCCGCCTCCCACGCCTCCTCGAGCGTGGGGCCGCGGAAGACCAGCGGGGCGATCAGCGGGACGGGCGCGTCATGGGACGCGTGGAGCGCGCCCGTGACCCGGGTGACGTCGATCTCGACCACGTCGACGCCGTACGCGACGGCTCGCTCGGCCGCCCCGACGTCATCTCCGGCGTTGTGCGCGACGCCGGTGACCTCGCCGTAGTCGTCGAGCCGTTCCGCGTCGAGCCCACGGTTGAACTGCGCGGGCTCCTGGCCGGCGGTGAACCGCTCCGCCTGGGCGTCGAAGACGACCAGGGCGGCCAGCAGCAACACGCAGATCGCGGAGACAAGGCGGGCGACGCCGTCGACGAGGCGGATCATCGGCGCACGATCCCACTACGCGTCCGTGGCGCCGTGGCCGCGGACGCTCTTGCGTGTTCTGCCACCCGGGCGGCGGTGGCCAGGACGGGAGCCCCGAGCGCCGCGCCCACGATGCCGTAGAGCACGCCGCCGGCCGTGACGGCGAGCAGGAGCGGCAGGGGATGAAGGTCGAGGGAGCGCCCGACCACGACCGGGTAGAGGAGCTGGCTCTCGACCTGCTGGATGACGGTGATGGCGGCGACGACCAGCAGGGCGTCACCCACGCCGCCGGCGACCAGGGCGACGAGGGCGGCCGCGAGGCCGGCGGCGAACGCGCCGACGATCGGGATGAACGCCCCGCAGAAGGTCAGGACCGCGAGGGGGATGACGAGCGGGACGCCGATCGCGAGGAGTGCGAGGCCGATGACGACCGCGTCGAAGACGGCGACGATCGCGAGCCCGCGCACGTAGCCCCCGAGCGTGCTCCACACGCTGAGACCGAGGCTCGCCGCCGCCTCGCGACGCTGTGGCAGCATCCAGCCGAGCGCCCGGTCGCGCAGGGCGTCGCCGTCCTTGAGCAGGAAGAACGTGGCGACGAGCGCCAGCAGCAGGCCGGCCACCACCTCGACGGCCAGTGCGGCGCCGGTCAGCAGACCGCCACCGATCCTGCCGGCGTTCTCGCGGGCGTACTCGAGGGCGGAGTCGACGGAGCGATCGAGGTCGGGGGTGGCGCCCGCCAACGGGCGGCTCGCCACCCAGTCGGTGACCTGCTCGACTCCGGTGACCAGCTCGCGGCCGAGGTCGTCGGTCTGCGCGGCCACGACCGGTCCGAGGGCTGCGACGACCGCGGCGATGACGGCAAGGAAGCCGGCGAGGACCAGCGCCGCCGCGGCGCCCGCCGGGACGCGGTGCCGGCGCAGCCAGACGACCACAGGCCAGAGCATGGTGGTCAAGAAGAGCGCGACGACCGGGGGCAGGACGACGAGCCGGAGGTCGGCCATCGCTCGCGCGGCGAGGACCACGGCCGCGGCGATGACCAGCAGGCGCCACGCCCATCCGGCGGCGACCTGGAGACCGGACGGCACCTCCGCAGGCGAGCTCACTTCCAGTCGAGGGAGCCGCGGCGCCACTCGTAGACGAAGGCCACGCCGAGTAGACCCATGAAGACCGCGAGCGCTCCGATCGCGTGCCAGCCGAAGTCGAGGAGGACCACGGCGATCGGGTACAGCAGCAGCAGCTCGAGGTCGAAGATGAGAAAGAGGATCGCGACGAGGTAGAACGAGACGCCGAAGCGGTGCCCGCCCGGGCCGGCGGAGGGCATGCCGGACTCGTACGGCGAGGCATCGCGACGCGACCGGCGGGGCCCGAGCAGCGTGTTGATCGTGGCGAAGACGACGCCGAGCCCGGCGCCGATCAGCACGAAGACCACGGCCGGGAGGTAGGCCTGCATCGCGCGCTACCCGCCCTCGACGTTCGCGGGAGCGGCGATGGCACCGAGTCCCGCCAGCCGTAGGATGAAGATGGGAAGGCTCGGGCACCGCACTCCTCCAGCCTGGTCGTACGGCACGCCGGCGACCATGGAGTGGCGACCGCATGGAGCGAGCGCACCGGCCCCATCTCGGCCCACTCATCCTCGGTGCCCGGATGGGGTCCGGACTGGGTGCAATTGCGGGCAAGCACCCATGGCCCACGCCCGGCGAGTCGCCACGATCGAGCGATGACGCGGACGACGGCCCTTGGGTGGGCGCCCTCGGGTATACGCACAGCGATGATCCGCTTCGCCCGTCGCACGCCGCGCGGCCTGCCGCTCGTCTGGCGGATCTTCGCCATCAACGCCGTGGTGCTCGTCGTCGCCTCCGGGGTCCTGCTCGTCAGCCCGGTCACCGTCAGCTCCCCGGTCGTCGCCCGCGAGGCCGTCATCGTCGTCGCAGGGCTCTGCGTGATGCTCCTCGTGACCCTGCTGCTGCTCCGGCGCGCCTTCGCTCCGCTCGAGCGGCTGGCGGAGGACATGGGCACCGTCGACCTCCTCCGTCCCGGCGTGCGTGCCCCGACCGGCGGCCCCGACGCCGAGGTCAACGTGCTGGCCCGGGCCTTCAACGAGATGCTCGCGCGGCTCGAGGAGGAGCGCCGCCTGAGCTCGGCGCGCGCGGTCAGCGCCCAGGAGGAGGAGCGCCGCCGCGTGGCACGCGAGCTGCACGACCACGTCGGCCAGGTGCTGACCGGTGTGCTCCTCCAGGTCCAGCAGGTGGCCCGCAGCGTTCCGGAGGCGACCCGCCCGGACGTGGAGGAGCTCAGCGTCGCGGTCCGCGAGGCGCTTGAGGACGTTCGCCGGATCGCCCGCGAGCTGCGTCCGGAGGCGCTTGACGACCTCGGCCTGCCGAGCGCGCTCAACGCGCTGGCCGCCAACGTGGGCCGGCACACCGGCCTGCTCGTCGAGCGCAGCTTCGACGCCGACCTCCCGGCCCTGGGGGCCGAGGGTGAGCTCGCCGTCTACCGGGTGGCGCAGGAGAGCCTCACCAACGTGGTCCGCCATGCCCGGGCGAAGCGGGCCGACCTCCACCTGACCCGGGTCCGGGACTCGGTGGTGCTCACCGTTTCGGACGACGGCCGCGGGATGGACGGCATCGCGTCACCCGCCGGCGGCGGGCTGCGCGGCATGCACGAACGAGCGCTGGCCGCAGGCGCGGAGCTGACCGTCGGGGCGGGCTCGGGTGGTGGTACCCGGGTCCGGCTGGCGCTTCCGGTGGACCAGTGACCGTGCCGCTCAAGTCCCGGGTCCTGATCGCCGACGATCACGCGGTCGTCCGCCGTGGCGTCGCAGCGGTGCTCGCGTCCGAGCCGGACTTCGAGGTGGTGGCCGAGGCGTCCGACGGCGCGGAGGCCGTCGAGCTGGCGCTGGCCGCCGACGCCGGGATCGACCTCGTCCTCCTCGACGTCTCGATGCCTCGGATGACCGGGCTCCAGGCCGCCGCCGAGCTCAGCCGACGGGCTCCGGGGCTCCGGCTGCTCGTGCTCTCGATGCACGACTCCGAGCAGTACTTCTTCGAGGCGCTGCGCGCCGGGGCCTCCGGCTATGTGCTCAAGAGCGCCGCCGACCGCGACCTCGTGGACGCGTGCCGGGCCACGATGCGCGGTGAGCCGTTTCTCTACCCCCAGGCCGTCGCGACGCTGATCGCGGACTACCTCGACCGGGCGCGACGGGGCGAAGATCCGAGGACGGATCCACTCACCGCGCGCGAGCTCGAGATCGTCAAGCTCATCGCCGAGGCGTACACGAACGAGCAGATCGCCGAGGCACTGACCATCAGCCGCAAGACGGTGGAGCGCCACCGCGCGAACATCCTCGAGAAGCTCGGCATGCGAGACCGCGTGGAGCTGACGCGCTACGCGATCCGCCGTGGCCTGGTCCTGCCCTGAGACGCCGTCAGCGGCCGGATGGGGTCGCCGTCCGGGCGCGATGTGGTGCGCGCCCCATGGAAGCGCGGCGGTCCGCGAGCAGCATGGAGGCATGTCCCTCGACTCCCATCCCCGGATCCTCTGCGGCGTCGACGAGTCAGCGGCCGCCGCGAACGCCGCACGCTGGGCGGTCGACCTCGCCTCACGCACCGGCGGGGAGCTGGTCCTGCTGCACGCCTACCACGGGCCCCCGGTCGCCGGCGGCTACCTCCAGCCTCGGCCGCCGATCGGCCCGACGCCCGCCGCGGAGCTCCGGACGGAGGTAGGGGCAGCCGAGTCCGCCGTCGCTGAGGCCGTTGCGTCCCGGCTCGACGATCCGGCGCCTCGCACGATGACGGTGCAGGGAGACCCGGCCGTCGAGCTGATCGCCGCGGCGCGAGACCTCGACGCCGACTGCATCATCGTCGGCCGAGACCGGGGAACCCTCGGCGCAGCGGTGCTCGGAAGCGTCTCGAGCGACGTCATCGGGAGCTGGGACGGCCCTGTCATGGTCATCGGCGCGGACGCCACCGCACCGGCGCGTGATGGCGTGGTGCTCGCCGGCCTCGCCCCCGAGCACGCCCCCGCCCAAGTCGCTCGTGAGGCCGCTCGCCTGGCGAAGGCCCTCGGGACTGCGCTGGTGCTCGGTCACATCGCGCCGGATCCTCCGCTGCTCGAGTCGCTCGCCGCTGTCGGATCCGCGGATCGCCTGCAACGGCTGTCCGCCGGCGGGGAAGAGCACCGCTGGCTGCACACGATCGCCGAGGACCTCGAGATGACCGGCGTCGACGTCGAGGCGGTCGTCCGCTACGGCCACCCAGCCCGCGAGTTGCCCGCGCTCGCGGAGGACTGGTCGGTGTCGGCCACGGCGGTCGGCTCTCGCCGCCGCGGTCCTCTCCGGTCCGCGGTGATGGGCTCGACCTCCTCCGCCGTTCTCAGCGCGGCGACAGCACCCGTCCTCATCGCCTCGCCGGCCTGAGCCGGTGCAGATGCCCGACTACCCCTCCCGGTGGAGCCCCAGGCACCTGGCCGCCGACCGGTGGATCGGCCTCTTCGGGCTGACGCGTGCGACCGCGATCCTGATCGCCGTCGGCCTGCTGGCCGTCCACCGCGTCACCTCCTACGACGTGCTGCTGGCGGTCGTGGTGCTCGGGTACGGCACCGTCACGATCGGCCTGGTGCTGCGGCACCCGGGCGTGCTGCGACAGCCGCTCGCGTGGGCGGTCGACCTTGGCGTCGCCCTCGCGCTGATCGCCGTCTCCGACGACTGGCGCAGTCCGTTCTATCTGCTCGCCCTGACCGCGCTCGCGCCGCCGTCGGTGGCGCTGCCCTTCCGGCGGGCCCTCACCGTGGGCGCCGCGTTCACCGTCGCCTACGTGGCGGTCGCGGTGCTCACCGGCCTGGACCTGACCACCCTCTCGTCGAGCATTCGGCTGGAGACCCTCGCCACCCATCTCGTCCTTCCCGGTGTGGTCACGGTCGGGCTCGCCTACGCGGCCGACGTCCTCCGTCGCCTTGCACGAGAGCGGGAGCGGACCGAGCGGCTCGCCGTCGAGGCAGAACGGCGGCGCATCGCCTGGGAGCTGCACGACTCGGCCAAGCAGCGCCTCCATGCCGCCCATCTCGTCCTCTCCGTCCTGCCGCACTCAGAGACGCTGGAGCTCGGGCTCGAGCACCTGCGCGGCGCGACCGCCGACATGGAGACGAGCATCGCCGAGCTGCGGTCGCCCCTCGGCGGGCGACCCCTCGAGGCCGTGCTTCGCGAGCGAGCGAGCGAGCTCGACCTGCTGGCCGGCGCCACCGAGGTCAGCGTGCTGGGGTCAGCGCCTCGGTTGCCGCCCTCGGCCGTTGCGCACACGTACCGGATCATCGCCGAGGCGATGAGCAACGCCGTCCAGCACGCCGACGCCGACCGGGTGCAGGTTCGGCTCTCCGCGGACGGCGAAACGCTGCACGCCTCTGTCGAAGACGACGGACGGGGACTGCCTGAACGCCTCCGCCCGGGAGCCAACGGCCTGCTCAACATGCACAGCCGGGCATTCGCCATCGGCGCCCGGCTCACCATCGACTCCCCGTCGCCGGCGGGCGGCACCCGCGTCCGCCTCGTCGTTCCACCCGTTCCCAGCGAAGGAGCCACTCCATGATCCGCGTCGCCCTCGTCGACGACCATCCGGCGCTGGTGGCCGGCCTGACCACCGTCCTCCGCCACGAGCCGGGCATCGTCCCCGTCGGCTCCGCCGTCGACCTCGCGGAGGCGGAGCACCTCGTCTACACGACGCACCCCGACCTCGTCCTGCTCGACTACCACCTGCCCCGCGGCGACGGGCTCCAGTTCTGCCACCGCCTCAAGACCGACGCGCCGGCTCCCAAGGTGCTCATCTTCTCGGCCTACGCCGACGCACGCCTCGGATTCGCCGCCCGGGCGGCCGGAGCTGACGGGCTCGCCTCCAAGGGCGCGCCGGCGCCGGAGCTGTTCGAGGTCATCCGGCGGGTGGCTCGCGGCGAGCGAGTGCTCCCGCCGCTGACGCCCGAGCTCCTGCGTGAGGCGTCGAGCCGCCTCGACCCCGAGGACGCCCCACTGCTCTCGCTGCTGGTGGACGGCACCGTCCCGCGCGACATCTCCGCGACGCTTCGTCTCCATCCCGCCGAGGTCGAGACACGCGTTCGGCGCGTCCTCAGCCGGCTCCGGATCGAGCTGGCGGCGACCGAAGCGCCTGGAGCCACAGCTGCGAACCGCTGAGCGGCCGTCGGCGGCCTCCTGGAGCGCTGCGGTCGACCTCCAGAACGACGACGATGACCCGAGGGGATCCGATCTGCCATCTCCGGGAGGCGTCTGAGTGCTAGTAGCGATCCTCATCTTCGTCGCGGCGCTCAGCCTCATCGCCTCCGAGCGCGTGAATCGCACGAAGGTCGCCCTGGGCGGAGCGGTCCTCGTCCTGCTCACCCAGACGATCGAGCAAGAGCGCGCGATCGAGGCGATCGACTTCAACACGATCGGCCTGCTCGTCGGGATGATGCTGATCGTCAAGCTCACCGAGCCGACCGGCGTCTACACCTTCGTCGCCATCCGGGCCGGGCAGATCTCGCGCGGACGCCCGTGGGCGGTGGTGGGGTCGCTGGCCCTGTCGACGGCGCTGCTCTCGGCGTTCCTCGACAATCTCACCACCGTCCTGCTCATGGTCCCGATCACCTTCGTCCTGGCCGATGCACTGGACATCGACCCGATCCCGCTTGTGCTGATCGAGATCATCGCGTCGAACCTCGGCGGGACCTCGACGTTGATCGGCGATCCCCCGAACATCCTCATCGCGGGGGCGACCGGCCTCTCGTTCACCGACTTCATCGTCAACCTCGCGCCCGTCGCCTTGGTCGCCTTCGTCGTGGTCACGGGCTGCCTGTACCTCTTCTACCGAAAGCGACTGCAGATCGCGCCGGAGGCACGGGACCGCGTCATGGAACTGGACGCGCGACGCTCGATCGAGGACGCCGGCGAGCTGCGTCGGTTGATGCCGGTCCTCGGCCTCACGATCCTCGGCTTCTTCGCTCACCAGGCGCTGCATATCGAGCCCGCGACCGTGGCGCTCGCCGGTGCGACGCTCATGCTCGCGCTGACCCGGCAGAGCGTCGAAGAGGCCCTGGCGGGCATCGAGTGGCCCACCCTGTTCTTCTTCATCGGCTTGTTCGTCATGGTCGGCGCGCTGGAGGAGACGGGCGCAGTGCAGGAGATCGCCGACGCGATCGCCACGGTCACCGACGGCGACCGCACCGCTGAGCTCCTCGGGATCGCGTGGGTGTCTGCGATCGCCTCCGGCATCGTCGACAACATCCCGTTCACGGCCACCATGATCCCCGTCGTCGACCAGCTCAACGAGAGCGAAGACGACGCCTACTGGTGGGCCCTCGCGCTTGGCGCCTGCTTCGGCGGCAACGCGACGCTTGTCGCGGCAGCGGCGAACGTCGCAGCGGCTGGGATGGCGGCGCGCGCCGGACGGCCCATCGGCTTCGTCGAGTTCCTGAAGGTCGGAATCCCGGCGACGCTGCTGTCCATGATCGTCGCCACCTTCTACATCGTCGTGAGGTACCTCTGATGCCGCAATCGCTGGTCCGTGAGAGCCTTGTCGCCGCGCCGCTCCTGGCCGAGCAGGACACCGTCGGGACCGCGGTGGCGCTTCTGGCGAGCGAGCAGTTCCCGGCGTTCCCCGTGGTCGATCGTGTCGGCCATCTGGTCGGGATCTTCGGCGAGCGAGAGTTCATCGCCGCGCTCTTCCCCACCTACCTCGGGACGCTCCGCTCCGCCGCCTTCGTGCGCGCTTCGCTCGACGACGTGCTCGAGCGCCGCCTTCCGTGCCGCAGTGAGCCGGTGTCCATGCACATGAACACCGAGCACATCGACGCGCCCGACGACGTCTCCGACCTCCAGCTCGCCGAGACGTTCCTGCACCACCGAGTCCTCATCGTGCCCATCGTCCGCGACCGGCGCCCGGTCGGCGTCGTCAAGCGCTCGACGTTCGTTCAGGCCTTGGCGGCTCGAGTGAAAGAGCTGGAGTGAGCGTCGGGCGCATGGCCTCCTACGGCGAGCCCGGAGGACCCGTCGGGCTCCCGTGGGCGAGTCAGCCGGCCCGACCCTGCCCGGCCTGGAGCTCGAGCGCCAACCCGGACGGGTCCCGGAGCAGGACCCCCGACCCGTGGACGTCGACGGGTCCGCCGGCGGCCTCGGCCCGGGCGGCGATCCGGTCGCGGGAGAAGCGGTCGGGCAGCAGGACGATCACCTTGGCGAGCGTCGCGACACCCGGGCCGGCCGCCGAGGCCCTCGCGCTGCCCCAGTCGTTGCCGGCGAGGTGGTGGTGGTAGCCGCCGGCCCCGAAGAACGCCGCGCGGCCGCCCAGGCTGGCCATCAGGCCGAACCCGAGCAGGTCGCGGTAGAAGGCCACGGTCTCCGGGATGCCGGCGACGCGCAGGTGCACGTGGCCCATCCGGGTCTCGGGAGGCATGCCCGCGTAGGTGGTGGGCGCTCGGCCGCCGAGCGTCTCGCCGAGCGCTCGCGTGTCCAGCGGCGCCACCGTGACCCGCTCGGCGACGACCCCCTCCCAGAGGTGGCGGGGGCGGTCGGCGTAGATCTCGATGCCATGGCCGTCGGGGTCGTCGAGGTAGAGCGACTCGGACACGAAGTGGTCCGACGCGCCCGTGAGCGCGACGCCGTCGCGAACGGCGTGGATGAGCCAGCGAGCCAGGTCGGCGCGATCCGGGAGCAGCAGCGCGAGGTGGAAGAGCCCCGTGACGCCCCGCGCCGGGCGCGCGCCGGGCGTCTCCTCGAGGACGACGAGGTCTGCGCCACCGGTGCCCACGGCCGCGTGCCGTCCCTCGCGCCAGTTGAGCTCGAGACCGACGACGCGCCGGTAGAAGCCGACCGACCGCGACAGGTCGGCCACCGTCAGGTGCACGGCGGTCACGGTCGTCGAAGCCGGGATCGCCTCGAAGCCGGCTGCGGAGACGGTGGCGCTGCGGGACATGCGAGGAGTATGGACCCGTGGGCGGGCGGGCTCGTCCGCGGGGGTCCGTCTTGCCCGCGGGGCGGACGTAGGTCACCTGGGGCCCGGTGCTTCGCCCGAACCGGGGCGCGACGCGGCGCGGGACGTTTTCGGCCGATTCACGGCGCCGTCCGAGCATGGGTCCCATGAGCACCGTCCTCCTCACCGGCGTCGAGACCGGTTTCGGCCGGCTCATCTCGCTCGCGCTCGCCGAGGGCGGCCACACGGTCTACGCGACCCTGCGCGAGCCTGACGCGGGCGACGCGCCCTTCGCCGCCTCGTTGCGCGCGGCGTCGGCCGAAGCGCCCGGGCAGCTCCGGCCGCTCGAGCTCGACGTCCGCAGCCAGAGGTCCGCGGACGCCGCAGTCGGCGCCGTCATCGCCGACCAGGGAGCGCTCGACGTCGTCATCCACAACGAGGCGCGGCTCGTCACCGGCGTCACCGAGGCCTTCTCGCCCGAGGAGATCGCGGCGGTGTTCGACGTCAACGTCCTCGGCGCCCACCGCGTCAACCGCGCGGCTCTGCCGCACCTGCGCGAGCACGGGTCCGGCCTGGTGGTCTGGATCGGCAGCGCGACGTCGCGCGGCGGGCACCCGCCGTTCAGGGGACCGTACGTCGCGACGAAGGCGGCCGGCGACCTCCTCGCGCAGACGTACGCCTACGAGCTCATCCGCTTCGGGATCGAGACGACGATCGTCGCCCTCGGGAGGTTCGGCGCGGCCACCGAGCCCGCCGAGGGGGCCGGCCGGGCCGCCGACGCCGTGACCGCCGCCGCCTACGCCCGCTACGACGACGTCACCGCCGGGCTCGACGCCCGGCTCGAGGCCCTCCGGCCCGCCGACGTCGACCCGCGGCAGGTTGGCGACGAGGTCGCCCGGATCGTCGACCTGCCCGCCGGGCGGCGTCCGTTCCGCGTCGTGATCGACCCGTCGGAGGACGGCGCAGCGGAGGTGACGGAGGTGGCCGAGCGAGTGCGGGTCGCGTTCGCGCACCGCGCCGGCATCGAGGACCTCCTCCCGTCCCGCCACCGCCAGGCGGGCACGCTGGGCCGCGTTGCCGGGGCGCGCGCAGGTTCCCGCCGTGCTGCTCAGAGGTGACCGTGCCACGCTCCCGCCAGTGCTCCGAGCGATGAACGCGCCGCCGTCGACCTGACGGGGACGATCTCCCACGCGCCGCCTTCGCGCGTCTGGCCGGCTCCGGGATATCGTGGGCGTCCGCTTCCAGTTCGCGTGAAGGAGACCGCGACGTCCACCTCGCAGTCCGCCGTCCGTGACCGGATAATCCGCAGCAAGCTCCGGCCGCCGGACGTACAGGACCGGGTCGTCGCGCGGCCGCGACTCGAGCGACATTTGATCGAGCTCATCGCGTCGGTGCCCGTCCTCGCGATCTACGCGACGCCCGGCTCGGGCAAGAGCACCGCGGCGGCCGAGGCGCTGCGCGGCGACGACCGGCTCGCCTGGCTGACCCTCGACGAGAGCGACGTCGCGCCCGGCCGCCTGCTCATGTACCTCGAGGCGGCGCTCGCCCGGACCGTTCCCGACGCGGACGGAGTGGCGACCGGGGCGCTGACCGACGGCCTGGACCACGTCGAGGCGGCGGGGCTGCTCGCGGAGTCCGTGGAAGGCCGGCCGGTCGTGCTCGTGCTCGACGAGTCGGAGCACATCGCCGACGCGCCGCGCGCCCTGGCGGTGCTCGACGCGCTGCTGCGCTACGCGCCCGCGTCGCTGCGGGTGCTCCTCATCGGCCGCCGCGACCTGCCGCTCGACGGGCGCGCCGGAGGCCTGGCCGGCGGGCTGCGCGTCGTCGACGAGGGCGACCTCGCGTTCACGCCGGACGAGGCGGCCGAGGCCCTCGAGCGGCAGCCGGGCACTCCGGTGACCGCGGAGGAGGCCGTCGCGGCGACGCACGGCTGGGTAACCGGCGTGCTGTTCGAGGCGTGGCGCTTCGAGGAGCACGTCGTCGGCACGGGAGGCGAGGTCGACCCGCTGCACGGCTACCTGTCGACGCAGATCCTCGGCCGCCTCGACGAGCCCCAGCGCGAGCTGCTCGTCTTGACCGCGCCCCTGCGTCGCGTCGACCCGGCGAGCGCGGCGCGGCTCGGCGTCCAGGACGCCCAAGCGGTGCTCGAGAGCCTCCGCCACCATCATCTGCCGGCCGGCTGGGAGCCCGAGGGCCCGACCCTGCGCTGCCACTCGCGCTTCCGCGAGTACCTGCTCGAGCTCCTGCGCCGCCGCGACGACGAGACGATCCGCCGTCAACGGCGCCTGCACGGCGACCTCTTGCTCGAGTGGGGCCAGCTCGAGGAGGCCACCGAGGAGTACTTCGCCGCGGGAGCGATCGACGCGGCGCTCGCGACGGCGGACGGGGCGATCGAGAGCGTCGTCGACCGGCTCGACCTCGACGTCGTGGACCGGTGGCTCACCTCGGTGCCGCCCGACGAGCTCCCGCGGCATCCTGGTCTGCTGACCGGCGAGCTCATGCTCGCGCTCGGCCGCGAGGACTACGGCCGCGGGCGCGCCGCCGCCGAGGCCCTGCTCGGTGGCGAGCACAACGGCGGACTCTCGCCGCGCACGCTCAGCCTCATGGCGTGGTGCCTCTGGGTCGCGGGGGCGCCGGATCGGTCGCGAGACGTGGAGGCCCGCATGCCACCCGGACCCGAGCGTCGCGTCATCCGCCACCTGCTGCAGGGCAACGACAACGAGCCGTCGGTCGAGCGCGACACGCCGCCCGAGCCGACGGGGACGCCGCTCGACGCGCTGTTGCTGCGGACGAACTACATCTACGGTCGCCTGCGCGCGGTCCGCGACGCGCCGCTGACGCGCTGGTCGTCGGCGGTCATGGTGCCGTGGCGGGCCGACGCGGCGCGCGCGATGGGCCGGTTGGACCAGGCCTACGAGGACGTCCGCGCGGCGCTCGCGGCCGACGTCGTCGCGGCCCGCACTGAGGGGATCGTCCTCCCGCACGTCCTCGGCGACCTCGGGCGCATCGACGATGCGCTCCGCGCGCTGCTCGTAGCCCGCCGGCGCCTGCTCGAGAGCGGGTCGGTGGTGTGGGAGATCCAGAGCCTCCTGCTCGAAGCCCGGCTCCGGCTGCGCTTCGACGTGGACCGCGACCACGCCATGGCGGTGCTCGCGGCGCTCGCCGCGCGGCCCGAGACCGCCCAGTACACGCTCTTCGCCGAGCAGGTTGCGGCCTGGTCCGGTCTCGGGCTGCTGCTGGCCGGCGACCAGGACGTCGCGGCGCGCGCGAAGCTCGAGGAAGCCGTCGACAGCATGGTCGCCGGCCGCCGGATCATCGAGCTCCCGGCCACCGCGATCTACCTCGCCGAGGCCTGCTGGCGCCTCGGCGACGGGGAGGAGGCCGACGCGGCCGCCGACCTCGCGCTCGACGCCGCGCAGCAGCAGGGGTCGCAGCACAACCTGCTGCAGGCGCTGTCGGACTTCCCCGCGGTGCTTGTGCGCCGCCTCGACGCCGAGCCGACGGCCGACTCGGCCTGGCACGCCTTGGGCCGCGTGCTCGCCGCCCGCTCCGTCGAGGTGGGGCTGCCGCTCGACCACCAGGTGCGCTTCCACGACCTCGGCGCCGCGCGCGTCGTCGTCGACGGCGAGGTGGTCCGGCCCAAGATCACCAAGAGCCTCGAGGTGCTCGCCTTCCTGGCCGAGGCGCCGGGCCACCGCGCCGGCCGCAACTCGCTCATGGCCGCCGTGTTCGACGGCCGCTCGGACCACTCCACGCGCACCTACCTGCGTCAGGCGATCCACCGGCTGCGCGACCTGCTCCCCGCCGATGCGGAGCTCGTGCTCGACGCCGACCACGTCGAGGTCGCCGGAGTGACGATCGCGACGGACAGCGGGCGCTTGGAGCGGATGCTCGACGAGGCCGCGCGGCTCGGCGACGGCGAGCGCCTCGAGGCGCTCGAGGCGGGGTTGCGCCTGTACGAGACCGGCGAGTACCTCGCCGGGCGCGACTCGCTGTGGATCGACCAGCGCCGCGGCCAGCTCGCCGGCCGGGCGACCGATGCCCGCTTCGCGGCCGCCGAGCTGCGCTTCGCCCACAGCGACCTGGGGGCGGCGCAGGCCCACCTGGACGCGGCGCTCAGCGCCGACCCCTATCGCGAGCGGGTGTGGCGGCTGGCGATGCGGGTCGCTGCGGCCTACGGGGACGATGATCGCGTGGTCGCGGTGTTCCGTCGCTG
>CALMNS010000201.1 GCA_937871635.1 uncultured Solirubrobacter sp. | reverse complement strand
GTCGAGGAGGGCTGGAGCGTCCGCCAGACCGAATCCGCCGCGCGGGCCGCCGCGGCCGCCGAGGCGACGGCTCTCGGGTCGCTCTCCAAGCGCGGCCGGCGGGCGCATCCGGACCAGATCGCCGCCGTGAACCAGCTCACCGACGCGTTCGGGCGCAGCCTCGGCCCCGCCGTCCGGGTGGCGCCCTCGGGCTCCGGTTTCCGCGTCTCGGTGGCCTTCGAGACGGTCGACGAGGCCCTCGCGCTGGCCGACCGGCTGGCGCTATCATCCCGCGTCGCTGCGGGCGATTAGCTCAGTCGGTTAGAGCGCTTCTCTGATAAGGAAGAGGTCCCAGGTTCGAGTCCTGGATCGCCCACTGACCACGGTCGCGCCCCCCGCGACGGGTCCGGGCCGCTGCCTATACTCGGACCGATGCAGGAGATGGTCATCTACGGCGTCAGCTTCGACATGGTGGGCAAGCAGCCCATCGTGCTCCTCAAAGCCGTCGACACGAACAAGTTCCTGCCGATCTGGATCGGCCACCCCGAGGCGGCGGCGATCCTTATGAAGCTGCAGGGCGCGTCCACGCCGCGCCCCATGACCCACGACCTTCTCCACGAGATGCTGGGCGAGCTCGAGGTCGCGTGCACGCGGGTCTCGGTCACCGAGCTGCGCGAGAACACCTTCTACGCGCAGATCACCCTGTCGGTGAACGGCCGCGACGTTGACATCGACTCCCGGCCCTCCGACGCCCTCGCCCTCGCTGTCCGCTCCGGCGCGCCGATCTTCGCCGCCGAGGACGTCATCGCCGAGTCGGCGATCGAGTTCGAGCACGAGGTCGAGGACACCGAGGAGGTCGTCGACAAGTTCAAGGACTTCCTCGACTCGGTGTCACCGGAGGACTTCCAGGGGGAGTAGCGGGCCGGGCCCGGGCGTGCTTCTGCGCTTGGCTGCCCGGTCGACGTCGGCCGGCCGGCGATCCTGAGGGACATGGTGTCCCCTTCGTAGGATCGCTAGCCGGTGCTAGCGCATGAGTAGCACTGGCTAGCGGTTTCGCCGGCGAGACCACGACCGGTGCCCTCCCACGCGGCCGCACCGACCGCTACGCGACGCTCCGATCCCGCGCGAGCTCGAGCACGCGGGCGACGAGCTCGTCGAACCCGACGCCGGCGGCCTCGGCCGCCTGGGGCAGGAGCGAGGTCTCGGTGAGGCCCGGGATGGCGTTGACCTCGAGGACGAAGAGCGCGTTCGCCGCCGTGTCGAGCATGAGGTCCACCCGCGCGAAGCCGTAGCACCCGAACAGCTCGTAGACGCGAAGCGCGAGCGCCTGCGCCTCCTGGGTGGTCGCCGCGTCGAGGTCGGCCGGGCAGGTGAACGCCGTACGGCCGATCTCGTAGCGCGCCTCGAAGTCGTACGGGCCGGCGTCGCGCGGGATCGCCTCGACCACCGGCAGCGCCTGCGGGCCGTCGGGGCCGTCGAGGACGGAGACGGCCAGGTCGCGTCCCTCGATATGGGCCTCGAGCAGGACCTTGGCGTCGTAGGAGAACGCGGCGACGAGCGCGGGCGGGACGGCGCCGGCGTCGGCGGCGAACTTGATGCCGAGCGCCGAGCCCCCGCTCGCCGGCTTGACGACGATGGGGAACTCGAGCCGCTCCTCGATCGCCGGCAGCGCCCGCGCGGCGCCGAGCTCGCGGAACGCGGTCTCGCTGAAGGCGTGGAAGTCGGGCGTCGGCACGCCGGCGTCGCGCATCAGGTGCTTGGCCAGGACCTTGTCGGCGCAGCGGATGCATGCCGAGGGCCCGGAGGCGGTGTACGGGACGCCGACGAGCTCGAGCAGCTCCTGGACCGTCCCGTCCTCCCCCTCGCGACCGTGCATGGCCACGAAGGCGACGTCCGGGCGCTCGGCCTCGAGCCGGTCGACGAGGTCCGCCCCCGCGTCGATCCCCACCACGTCGTGGCCCAGGCGCTCGAGCGCGTCCTCGACCCGGGCCCCCGACTTGAGCGACACGGACCGTTCGAGCGACCGCCCGCCCTTCAGCACGACCACCTTCACGGGGCGGCCCTCAGCCGGCCCGCGTTCATCCGGCTCGCCGTTTCACGTGAAACGGGACGACGCGCCCCGCGCCGCCCGCGGAGTCGCCCGTTTCACGTGAAACGGGCCGGACAGGCTCAAGCCCGGTGAGGGTGGAGTACATGGCGACCTGCTCGCCGACGATCCTGCCGATCCGGCGGACCCCCTCGTGGATGTCCTCCTCCGTCACGCCGGAGAAGTTCAGCCGCAGCTCCGAGCCGCCGCGCCCGTCGAGGTAGGCCGCCCGGCCGGGGACGAACGCCACCTGCTCGCGCAGGGCCCGGGCGAGCAGGTCGGTCGTGTCGAGGTAGTCGGGCAGGCGCGCCCAGATGAACAGCCCGCCGCGCGGCCGCGTCCAGGTCGCCTCCGGCGGCAGGTGCTCGTCCAGCGCCGCGAGCATCGCGTCACGTCGGCGGCGGTAGAGCGCGACCAGCGTGCCCAGGTAGGCGCGCCAGTCCTGCGCGGCGAAGTAGGCGGCCACGAAGTGCTGCCCGAAAGTGGACGAGCAGAGGTCGGCGCCCTGCTTGCCGACGTTGAGCTTGTCGAGGATCGGTCGCGGGGCGGTCGTCCAGCCCAGCCGAAGGCCGGGGGAGAGGATCTTCGAGAAGGTGCCGAGGTAGATGACGTAGTCCCCGCCGTCGAGCGAGCGCAGCGTCGGCTGCGGATCGCCCTCGTACCGCAGCAGGCCGTACGGGTTGTCCTCGAGGATGAGCACCTCGCGCTCGCGGGCGATCGCCACGAGGCGCCGCCGCCGCTCGAGCGACATGGTCATCCCGCCCGGGTTCTGGAAGGAGGGGATCGTGTAGATGAACTTCGGCCGGCGCCCCTCCCGGTCGAGCCCCGCGAGCGTCTCCTCGAGCGCGTCGATGCGCATGCCGTCGTCGTCGGTGGGGATCTGGCGGACGTCGGCCTGGAAGGCGAGCAGCGACGGGACGGCCCCCGGGTAGGTTGGCCCCTCGGCGATGACCACGTCGCCCGGGTCGAGCAGGGTCCGGCAGACGAGGTCGATGACCTGCTGGCCGCCCGCGGTGACCAGGAGGTCGTCCGGGTCGACCCGCATGTCCTCCTCGGCCATCACCTCGACGATGCAGGCCTTGACCTCCTCGAGCCCCTCGGTGGGCCCGTACTGCAGCGCCCGCGCGGAGGCCTCCTCGGCGACCGTGCGCATCAGGGAGCCGAGGAGGGCGGGCGAGAAGGTGCTCGTGTCGGGAAGGCCACCGGCCAGGGAGATGATCTCGGGCCGCGCGGTGACCGCCATCAGGTCGCGCATCGCCGAGGAGCGCAGGCCCTGGGTGCGCGTCGCGAAGAGGCCCGCGTAGCGCTCGAGGTCCCGCGTCGTGGAGCGGGGCGGCCGGCCCGGCTCGCCCCGTGGCCCGTCTACAGTCATTGCCGCCTTCGGGTAGGGCACGTCACGCTATCGCCTCTTCTATGGATCTCGTCTTCGACCTCCTCCAGGGTGCCGGACTGGCCGCGGCCATCGGCATCCGGCCGTTCCTCCCCGTCCTGCTCGCCGGCGCGCTCGCCTCCGCCGACGTGGGCCTCGACTTCGACGGGACGGACTTCGCCTTCCTCAAGGGCCCGGCCTTCCTGCTCGCCGCGGTCATCTGCGTCGCGGCGCTCGACTACGCCGGTCGCCGCGACCGCGCGCCCTCCCGCCTCCCGCTGCTGATCGGCGGGCTGGCGGTGGTCCTCGGCGCCCTCGTGGCGGGCGGCTCGATGGCCGACCGCGACCATCCCGTCGCGCTCGGGATCATCGTCGGCGCCGCCTGCGCCGTGCTCGGCTTCGTCGCCGCGCGCTCCCTGTTCGACCGCGTGCGCCGCCGCCTGGACCCGGAGGCCGCCGGGGCGCTTCCCGTCTACGCCGAGGGCGCCGCGCTCGCTGCCGCCGGGGCCTCGATCCTCTTCCCGCCGCTCGCGGTGCTCGTGCTCGCCGGCCTCGGGCTGCTGCTCGTCCGCAGCCGCCGGCGCAGCGGCGAGAAGTACGCCGGGCTGCGGATCCTGCGGTGAAGGCCCGCGGTGTCACCGCGCGGGCCGGTCAGCCCGGAACGCCGGTCCTCGCGTGAGCAGGAAGAAGCTCGTCCTCGCCGTCATCGACGCGATGAAGCCGGCCATGCTCGAGCGGGCGATCGCCACGGGACGCGCGCCGGCGATGAAGCTCGTGGCCGAGCGCGGCCACCAGGTCGACGACTGCGTCGCCGCCTTCCCGTCGGTCACGCCGGTCTGCGCCGCGTCGATCGCGACCGGGGTGGGGCCCGACCGCCACCACATCCCGTCGATGAACTGGTACCGGCGCGAGGAGCAGCGCTACATCGAGTACGGGACGAGCTTCAAGGCGTCGCAGGCGTTCGGCTTCAAGCGCTCGCTCACCGACACCATCTACAACATGAACGCCGAGCACCTCTCGCGCGACGTCGAGACGGTCTTCGAGTCGCTCGACGACGCCGAGGTGCGGACGGCGGGCACCACGTACCTCATGTACCGCGGCCGCCACGAGCACGAGGTGGCCAACGAGACCGCGCTCACGCGGCTGGCCGCCACCGTGTTCAAGCGCTCGGTCCAGGGCCCCCGCGAGTTCTTCTACGCCGACATCTTCGCCTCGCGTCGGACCCCCTGCCGCTCGCAGCTCGGGCTGCCCGGGGTCCGCGACCAGCACTCGGGGTGCGTCGGGTCCTACCTCGTGGAGCAGGACCTCTTCGACTTCCTGCTCCTCTCCCTCCCCGACAACGACACGCATTCACATAAGCTCGGTCCGTTCGCCCAGGTCACGTCGCTGGCGGCCGCCGACCGGCAGCTCGAGCGCCTGATGCACGCGGGCGGGGGGCCTGAGGCCTTCCTCGACGAGCACGCCGTCATCGTCGTCTCGGACCATTCGCAGTCGCAGGTCGAGCAGGAGATCGACCTCTTCGCCGGCTTCGAGAGCTGGGAGGTCCTGCCCGCCGGCGGACGGTCCGAGGAGGCCCAGATCGCGCTCTGCCCGGCCTCCCGCTCGGCCCAGGTCTACGTCCTCGACCGCGACAAGCGGCGGGCGCTCGTGCCGCGGATCATCCGGACGGCGCTGGCGCTCGAGGGCGTCGACCTGGCCATCGCCCGCACCGACCATCCCGACGGCGAGGCGATGGTCCGCTCGGACGCCGGCGAGCTGCGCTTCACCTCCGGCGGCGACCTGGTCGACGCCCAGGGCGAGCGCTGGAGCGTCGAGGGCGACCTCGGCGTGCTCGCCCTCGACACGACGGACGACCGGGTGCGCTCGGCGACCTACCCCGACGCCCTGGGCCGGCTGTGGTCGGCGCTGCGCTGCGCCGACGCGGGCGAGGTCCTGCTCTCGGCCAAGCCAGGGTTCGAGTTCCTCGACTGGGGGCGGACGGCGCACGTCGGCGGCGGCTCCCACGGATCGCTGCACGCCACGGACTCGCACGGGTCGCTCCTGTGGTGCGGGACCGGGCCCGACGACCCCGCGCCGGACCGCCAGTGGACCTTGCGCGACGTCGTGCCCATGGTGCGCGAGCACTTCGGGCTTCCCGCCGCGGAGTGAGGCGCGCGGGCGTCGCCGCGCTCGTGCTGCTC
>CALMNS010000200.1 GCA_937871635.1 uncultured Solirubrobacter sp. | reverse complement strand
CACCGGAGCACCGCCTCTCGGCGGTCGCGGTCTGCCGGCTCGGCGCGGCGGCCGAGCCCACCCCGCGGGACGCGCTCGAGCCTGACTACCGCCGCGAGCCCGACGCCCAGCCACCCACCCGCCCGCCGAAGTGAGCGCCCCACCGACCGCCCCCATCGAGGTCCGCCGCCTCACGTACGCCGACCTCCCGCAGGTCGTCGCGATCGAGCGCCGCTCGTTCCCGACGCCGTGGTCGCTCGCGATGTTCGTGCTCGAGCTCTCCAAGCCGGGCGGGATCTGCCTCGCGGCCCTCGACGGGCCGGAGCTCGTGGGCTACCTGGTGTGCTCGCGGCTGGAGACCGTGTGGCACGTCATGAACGTCTCCACCGCTCCGGAGCACCGGCGGCGCGGGATCGCCTCGACGCTCCTGCGCACGCTGGTCGAGCGGATCGACGACGAGGACGCGCAGCTCACCCTGGAGGTCCGCCGGTCCAACACCGGGGCGATCGCCCTCTACGCCGCCTTCGGCTTCGCGCCCGCCGGCGTGCGGCGGCGCTACTACGCCGACAACGGCGAGGACGCGACGATCATGTGGCGCACGCCCGAGACGCTGCGCGGCTCCCTGCGCGACATCCCCGGGCATGGGTGACGCCGGGCCCATCCTGGCGATCGAGACGAGCTGCGACGACACCGCCGCGGCGGTGCTGGCCGCCGACGGGACGCTGCGGGCCAACGTGATCTCCTCGCAGGGCGTCCACGCGCGGTTCGGCGGCGTGGTGCCCGAGCTCGCCTCGCGCCACCACCTCGAGAACGTCAACGCCATCGTCGACGAGGCGCTCGACCGGGCGGAGATCTCGTTCGACGACCTCGGCCTGGTCGCCGTCACCCGCGGTCCCGGCCTGGTCGGCGCGCTGCTCGTCGGGGTGGCCACCGCCAAGGCGATCGCCGCGGCCCGGCGGCTGCCGCTCGCGCCCGTCGACCACCTCCAGGGCCACGTGGCCGCGAGCTACGTCGCCGCCGACGGGGTCGGGGCGTTCGCGCCGCCCTTCGTCTGCCTGCTCGCGTCGGGCGGCCACACGCTGGTCGCCCGGGTCGACGACCACGCGAGCCACCGCGTGCTCGGCGCGACGCTCGACGACGCCGCGGGCGAGGCGTTCGACAAGGGGGCGCGGATGCTCGGGCTCGGGTACCCGGGCGGCCCGGCGCTGTCCCGGCTGGCCGAGACGGGCGATCCCGCCGCCTTCGCCTTCCCGACCGCCGCGCGGGTCGACGGGCTCGACTTCTCCTTCGCCGGCCTGAAGACCGCCCTCCTCTACGCGATCCGCGACCTGGGGGAGGCGGAGACGGCGCGGCGGCGGGCGGACCTGGCGGCGAGCTACGAGCACGCGATCGTCGAGGCGCTCGTGGCCCGCGCGAGCCGGGCCCTCGAGGCCACCGGGCTCGACCGCCTGGCGC
>CALMNS010000199.1 GCA_937871635.1 uncultured Solirubrobacter sp. | reverse complement strand
CGGTCGAAGCCGGCCCGCTCGAGCAGGGACCGGGCGATGGCCCGGTCCGTCCGGCCCGCGGCGTCGACCCGCTCTGAGCGCACGTCGACCCCGTGGACGCCGGCGACCGCGTCGAGCAGCGCCTCGGCGTGCTCGCGCGACGCCCGGCGCAGGAGCGTCCCGTCGATGTCCCAGAGGACGAGGAGCGGCGAGGCCGAGGAGCTCAGCGGTCGAGCTCGAGGTCGGCCGCCCCGCGCAGCGCGAAGGCGGCGATGAGGCGCGCGCAGGCGTCGATGTCGTCGAGCTGCACCATCTCGACCGCCGAGTGCATGTAGCGCAGGGGGACCGAGACCACGGCGCTGGGGACGCCGCCGCGCGAGACGTGCACGGCGTCGGCGTCCGTGCCGGTGGCCCGCGCGGACGCGCTGACGGTGAACGGGATGCCCTCGTCCTCCCCCGCCTGGTGGAGCCGCTCGAAGATCGTCGGGTCGAGCGTCGAGCCGCGGGTGAGGACCGGACCCGAGCCGAACTTGTGCGAGCCGAGCTCCTTCTCGCTGGTGCCCGGCGCGTCGGTGGCGAACGTCACGTCGACGACGACGGCGACGTCGGGCTGCATCGAGTACGCGGTCGTGGTGGCCCCGCCGAAGGTGATCTCCTCCTGGGCGACGGCCACCGCGGCGACGTCCCCGGGCGCGCCGCCGGCCTCGGCCACCAGCCGCGCGGCCTCGTAGGCGACGTAGCACCCGATCCGGTTGTCGAGCGAGCGCGAGACCACGCGCCCGTTGGGCAGCTCGACCGGCTCGCCGGCGATCACCCCGACGTCCCCGATCCGGACCATCCCGCGGGCCTCGTCGCCGTCGGCGGCGCCGATGTCGACGTGGAGGTCGCGCAGCTCGGGGACCTTCTTGCGCTCCTCGTCGCGGAGGAGGTGGATCGGCTTCTTGCCGACCACGCCGGGGACGACGCCGTCGCGGGTCGAGAGCTCGACGCGCTGGCCGACGAGGATCATCGGATCCCAGCCGCCGACGCCCGTGAAGTAGAGGTAGCCCTCGTCGTCGATGTGGTGGACGATCAGCCCGATCTCGTCGACGTGGCCGATGACGGCGATCAGCGGTCCCGAGCCGGTGCCCGCCACCTTGGCGACGGTCGAGCCGAGGGTGTCGTAGGTCACCTCGGCGCCGAAGCCGGCGCACGCCTCGCGGAACACCGCGGCGGGCGCCTGCTCGTAGCCCGACGGGCCGGCGGCGGTGATGAGCTTGCGGAGGACGTCAGGGATCGGCACGGGCGCCAGACTAGTGGTCGTCCCCGGAAGTACGGTCCGGCTCCGGGTAGCGTTCTCGCCATGTCCGACCGCCCGCTGCCGGCCGCCGACGTCCGGGCCGCGCTGCGCGGAGCCATCCCCACCGACACCTCGGCGCAAGTCGTCGCCGACGACCTCATCCCGGGGCTGATCGCCGACCGCCGGGGCGTCCGCGTGCTCGACTTGGGCTGCGGGCGCGGCGACTCGATCGACGCCTTCCGGGCCGCCGACCCGGAGGTCCGCTGGACGGGAGCCGACCTCCCCGACTCCGAGGAGCTCGGCAAGCGGTCGCGCGGCGACGCGACCGTCGTCACCTTCGACGGCACCGCGCTGCCCTTCGGCGACGCGGCGTTCGACGTCGTCTTCTGCAAGCAGGTGCTCGAGCACGTCGAGCGACCCGCCGAGCTCTACGCCGAGGTCGCCCGGGTCCTCGTGCCGGGCGGGGTGTTCGCCGGCTCGACCTCGCAGCTCGAGCCCTACCACGGCTGGTCGACGGGCAATCCGACCCCCTACGGCGTCAAGCGCGCGCTCGAGCGGGTCGACCTCGAGCTCGAGCTGGTCCGCCCGGGCATCGACGGGCTGACCCTCATCGCCCGGCGGCTGGCGCGCGGCCACCCGCGGTTCGACCGCTACTGGGCGCGCAGGTCGCCGTTCAACCGCTTCGTCGACGGCGCGTCGCGGCTCCTCGGATGGGACGCCGAGGACCGCAACGCGGTCAAGCTCCTGCTCTGCGGGCAGTTCGTCTTCGTCGCCCGCCGCCCGTGGAGCGCGGAGGGCGCGTAGGGCTCAGCCGCGGTCGAGCAGCGAGCGCAGCACGTACGGCAGGATGCCGCCGTGCTGGTAGTACTCGACCTCCTTCGGGGTGTCGATCCGCACCCGGGCGGTGAACGAGCGCCCCCCCGCCCGGACGGTCACCTCCTTGGCGCGGCCCTCGTCGAGGCCCTCGATGGCGAACTCCTCCTCGCCCGTGAGCCCGAGCGCCTCGACCGACTCGCCGTCGGCGAACTGGAGCGGCAGCACCCCCATGCCGACGAGGTTCGAGCGGTGGATGCGCTCGAAGGACTCGGCGATCACGGCGCGCACTCCGAGCAGGTTCGTGCCCTTGGCCGCCCAGTCGCGCGACGAGCCCGAGCCGTACTCCTTGCCGGCCAGGACGACGAGCGGCGTGCCCTCCGCCTGGTAGGCCATCGCGGCCTCGTAGATCGAGGTCTCGGTGCCCTCGGGCAGCTTGCGGGTGACCCCGCCCTCGGTCCCCGGCGCGAGCCGGTTGCGCAGGCGGATGTTGGCGAACGTGCCGCGCATCATCACCTCGTGGTTGCCGCGACGCGAGCCGTAGGAGTTGAAGTCCTTGGGCTCCACCCCGTGCTCCTCGAGGTAGTTCGCCGCCGGGCCGCCCCGCTTGATGGCGCCGGCGGGCGAGATGTGGTCCGTGGTCACCGAGTCGCCCAGGATGGCCAGCACGCGCGCCCCGGAGATCTCCCGCAGCGGCTCGGGCTGGCGCGGCAGGTCCTCGAAGTAGGGCGGCTGACGCACGTAGGTCGACTCCGGGTCCCAGGCGAAGCGGTCGCCGGTCGGGACCTCGAGCCCCTTCCAGCGCTCGTCGCCCTCGAAGACCTCGCCGTAGGAGGAGACGAACATGTCCGAGCGGACGCTGTCCTCGACGAGCTGGGCGACCTCCTGCGACGACGGCCAGATGTCCGACAGGAAGACGTCGGCGCCCTCGGCGTCCTGGCCGAGCGGCTCGTCGAGGAGGTCGACGTCCATGGTCCCCGCCAGGGCGTAGGCGACGACCAGCGGCGGCGACGCGAGGTAGTTCATCTTGACGTCGGGGTTGATGCGGCCCTCGAAGTTCCGGTTGCCCGACAGCACGGAGACGACCGCGAGGTCCTCGGCGCCGACCGCGTCGGAGATCTCGACCGGCAGCGGCCCCGAGTTGCCGATGCAGGTGGTGCAGCCGTAGCCGACCAGGTGGAAGCCGAGCGCCTCGAGGTCCTCGGTCAGCCCGGCCCGCTCGAGGTACTCCGTGACCACCTTCGAGCCCGGGGCGAGCGAGGTCTTGACCCACGGCTTGGTGGTCAGGCCGCGCTCGCGCGCGTTGCGCGCCACGAGCCCGGCCCCGAGCATGACCGACGGGTTCGACGTGTTCGTGCAGCTCGTGATCGCCGCGATGACGACGTGGCCGTGGTCGAGCTCGGTCTGGGTGCCGTCGGCCAGGGTGACCTGGGCGAGGGTCGAGACCCGCTCGGCGACCTGCGCGCCGCCCGTCTCCGAGCCGGCGCCCGGATCGGAGCCGCCGTTGTTCGAGGTGGCGCTCGGCGGATCCGACGCGGGGAAGGACTCCGCGCTCGCCTGGTCCTCCTCGTCCCGGACGCCGTCGACGTCGTCGCCGGGATCCACCATGTCCTCGAGCGCCAGCCGGAACGACGCCTTGGACTCGGTGAGGGAGACCCGGTCCTGCGGGCGCTTCGGGCCGGCGAGCGAGGGGACCACCTCGCCGAGGTCGAGCTCGAGCGTGTCGGAGTAGGTCGGGACCTCGGAGTCCGCGTCGTGCCAGAGGCCCTGCTCGCGGGCGTAGGCCTCGACGAGCTCGATGCGCTCCTTCGGGCGGCCGGAGAACTCGAGGTAGCGCAGCGTCTCGGCGTCGATCGGGAAGATCGCGCAGGTGGAGCCGAACTCGGGGCTCATGTTGCCGATCGTCGCGCGGTCGGCGAGCGCCAGGTTGGGGATCCCCTCGCCGAAGAACTCCACGAACTTGCCGACCACGCCGCGCTCGCGCAGCATCTGGGTGACGGTGAGGACGAGGTCGGTGGCCGTCGCCCCCTCGGGCAGCGCGCCGTGCAGGTTGAAGCCGACCACCTGCGGGAGCAGCATGGACATGGGCTGGCCGAGCATCGCCGCCTCGGCCTCGATCCCGCCCACGCCCCAGCCCAGGATCCCCAGGCCGTTGATCATCGTCGTGTGGGAGTCCGTCCCGACCAGCGTGTCGGGGTAGGCCTGGGTGCGGCCACCGAGCTCCTTGGTGAACACCACGCGCGAGAGGTACTCGAGGTTGACCTGGTGGACGATGCCGGTGTCCGGCGGGACCACCGAGAAGTCGTCGAACGCCTCCTGCCCCCAGCGCAGGAACGCGTAGCGCTCCTCGTTGCGCTCGAACTCGCGCTCCGCGTTGATCCGGAAGGCGTCGCGGGTGCCGAACGCGTCGACCTGGACGGAGTGGTCGATGACGAGCTCGGCCGGCACGAGCGGGTTGATCTGCGCCGGATCACCGCCCATCTCGGCCATCGCGTCGCGCATCGCGGCGAGGTCGACCACCGCCGGCACCCCGGTGAAGTCCTGCATCACCACGCGGGCGGGGGTGAAGGCGATCTCCGCCGTCGGCTCGGCCTTCGCGTCCCAGCGGGCGAGGGCCTCGACGTCCGCCTTGGAGACCCCGACCCCGTCCTCGTTGCGGAGCAGGTTCTCGAGCAGGATCTTGAGGGAGAACGGCAGGCGGGCGACGTCGTACTGCGACTGGAGGGCGTCGAGCCGGAAGATCTCGTAGGTGCGCCCGCCGACCTCCAGGTCGGCGCGAGCCTTGAAGGAGTCATCGGAGGGCATGGGTCCAGTTTGGCAGCCCCTACCGTGCTCGGGATGAGCGAGAACGTCTGGGACTACCCGCGCCCGCCCGCCCTGGTGCCGTGCGAGCGGCGGGTCCGCGTCGAGCTCGGGGGCGAGGTGCTCGCCGAGACGGACGGCGCGCTGCGCGTGCTCGAGACCTCCCACCCGCCGACGATCTACCTCCCGCCGCAGGACGTGCGTTCAGACCTCCTGATGCCGGTCTCCCGGGAGTCGTTCTGCGAGTGGAAGGGGGTCGCGACCTACTTCGACGTCGAGGCGGGCGATCGTCGCGAGGCGGCGGCCGCGTGGACCTACCGCGACCCGTCGCCGCGCTACGCCGAGCTGCGGGACTTCGTCTCCCTCTACCCGGGGCGGATGGACGCCTGCTACCTCGGCGACGAGCGCGTCGACGCCCAGCCCGGGGACTTCTACGGCGGCTGGATCACCGCTGACATCACCGGGCCGTTCAAGGGCGGGCCCGGGACGCGCGGATGGTGATTCGGAGGGGCGCTGGGGGGTAAAGCTTGACCCTATGGCCGCCCCCTCCCTCTCCCGCGATCGCCTCCGCCGCCTGGCCGAGCTCCGCCCGACGTCCGGCAAGGTCATCTCGGCGTTCCTCAACCTCGATCCGAGCGAGTTCGCGACGGGACCGGCGCGCGCCACGGCGATCACCTCGCTGCTGACGGACGCCTCCCACCGGATCGACCGGGCGGGGCACCTCGACCACGCCGAGCGCACCGCGCTCAAGGAGGACGTCGAGCGGGTCCGCGAGATCCTGCTCGGGCCCGACCTCGCCAAGAACGGGACGCGCGGAATCGCGGTGTACGCCTGCGGGCCGGCCGACCTGCTCGAGGTGGTGCGCCTCCCGCAGCCCGTCGAGTCGCGCATCGTCCTCGACGACTCGCCCTTCGTCGAGCCGCTCGTCACCACCGCCGCGGACGCCGACCGGTGGTGCGTCCTGATCACCACGCGGCGCGAGGCCCGGGTCTTCTACGGGCCCGCGGAGTCGCTCGACGAGCTCGAGCGCTTCGCCGGCGCCCAGGGCGACGAGGTCGAGGACCGCGCCGCCCAGCACACCACCGACCGGGAGGCCGAGCAGCACCTGCGCGTGGTGGGCGAGCACCTCTCGCGCCTGCTCAAGGCGCGGCCCTTCGACTGCCTGCTGATCGGCGCGCCCGACGAGTACGCGGGGCAGGTCGAGGCCGCCCTGCACCCCTACGTGCTCGAGCGGCTCTGCGGCCGGGTGCACGTCGACTGGGAGAACGCCAACGCGAAGGACGTGACCGAGGCCGCCGCCCCCCTCATCGAGCAGCACCGCTCGGAGAAGGAGCGCTCGGCGCTCGACCGCTTCGCGCAGGAAGCCGGTCGCGGCGGCCGGGCGGCGGCGGGGCTCGCGGCGGTGCTCGAGGCGCTCAACCAGCACCGCGTCGAGCTCCTCCTGCTCCAGGACGGCTTCCGCGCCGGCGGCGCGATCGAGACGACCACCGGGATGCTGGTCGTCGACGGCGCCAACGTGCCGGTCGACGAGCCCGAGATCGAGGGGCGCGACGACATCGTCGAGACGGCGATCGAGCGGGCGGTCGAGCAGTCCGCCGACGTGCTCGTCGTCCGGCGCTTCGGCGACCTCGAGGCGCACGGCGGCATCGGCGCGCTGCTGCGGTTCTAGATGATCGTCGCGGTCCTCGGGACAGGCACGATGGGGGCGCCGATGGCGCGCCAGCTCAGCGGACGCGCCTTCGGCGAGGTCCGGGTCTGGAACCGGTCGCCCGAGAAGGCCGCGCCGCTCGCCCAGGAGGGCTTCGTGGTGACCGACGACGTGGCCGGCGCGGTGACCGGTGCCGGCGCGGTGATGATCATGCTCACCGACGGGGAGGCGGTCCTCGCCGTCCTCGAGGAGGCGCTGCCGGCGATGGACGAGGGGGCGATCCTCGTCCAGACCAGCACCGTGGGGCTCGACGCGTCCGAGCGCATCGCCCTCGCCGCCCACGAGGCGGGGGTGACCCTGATCGACGCCCCCGTGCTCGGCACCCGCCAGCCGGCCGAGGCGGGCGAGCTCGTCGTCCTCGCCTCGGGCCCGGACGAGGCGATCGACCGCTGCGGCGGGATCTTCGAGGCGATCGGCAAGAAGACCTACCGGCTCGGCGAGGCCGGAACGGGGACGCGGGTCAAGCTCGTCGTCAACGCCTGGCTCGTGTCCCTCACCGAGTCGCTGGCCGAGACGCTCGCGCTGGCCGGCTCGCTCGGCGTCGAGCCGGAGACCTTCCTGCAGATGATCGGCCGCGGGCCGCTCGACGTCCCCTACGCGCACGTCAAGGGCGGGCTCATGGCCCGGCGGGACTACGAGCCGCCCTCCTTCGCCCTCGACCTCGCGCTCAAGGACGGGCGGCTGGTGCTCGACGCCGCGGCTCGCGCCGACCTGGCGCTGCCCGTGGTCGCGGCGGTGGTGGCCCAGATGGCCCGCGCCTCGGAGGCCGGGCTCGGCGGGCAGGACATGGCGGCGACCTACGAGCTCTCGTGGCCCGTGCGCTGATCGAGGCGATGCGCGATGCGTGCGTCGAGGTCGGCTGACCGCCTCGTCGCCGAGCTGGCCGCGCGCATCCGCGACCCCCGGGTGCTCGAGGCGATCCGGGACGTCCCGCGACCCGAGTTCGTCCCGCCCGAGCTGCGCGGCCGCGCCTGGGAGAACACGTCGCTCCCGATCGGCGCCGGCCAGACCATCTCCCAGCCCTACGTGGTCGCCCGGATGTGCGAGCTGCTCGAGCTGCGCCCGCAGGACCGGGTCCTCGACGTCGGGGTGGGGTCGGGCTACCACGCCGCGGTGCTCGCCCGGCTGGCCGGCGAGGTGGTCGGCGTGGAGCGCCACGCGGTGCTCGCCGAGGCCGCCGCGGAGCGGCTGGGGGACCGCGCGCTGGTCCGCGT
>CALMNS010000198.1 GCA_937871635.1 uncultured Solirubrobacter sp. | reverse complement strand
AGCGTCCCAGAACTCCGCGCTGGCGGCGTCGTTCGTCCACACCCCGACGCCCGTCCGGAACGCGCCGCGGGCGTCCCACAGCTCCACGGAGACGGCCCGGTCGGCGCGCTCGCCGACCCGGGCTCGCAGCCGCCCGCGATCGTCGAGCAGCTCGGCGCCCGTCCCGCCGTCGGGCCAGTGGCCGAAGCCGGCCCGGTAGCGGCCGTCCGGATCCCAGAACTCGACGGAGGCCGAGCGGTCGGGCTCCGGCCCGAGGGCGAGCAGCGCGCGCTGGTGACCGGCCTCGTCCCACACCATCAGCCCGACGGGGCCCGGGGCCCGGTCGACGAGCGAGACACGGTGGCGGCGCTCGGCGTCGTACAGGTCCAGGCCCGCCGATCCGTCCTCCCAGGCGCCCAGCGCGGACCGGAAGGTCCCCCGCGGGTCGGCCACCTTGAGCGACGCCGACCCGTCCGCCCACTCCCCGAGGGAGATCCGGCCCGTCCGTCGGGAGTCGAGCAGCTCGAGCGAGGTCGGGCCGTCCGGGGCGGTGCCGAGCAGCGCGCGGACCGCTCCGCCCGCGTCGCGCAGGCCGAGCGCCGCCGAGCCGTCCGGGCCGATCCCGAGCGTCACCCGCAGGGTGCCGTCCGCCCCCGCGAGGTCGATGGAGAGCGAGCCGTCCGCGCCCGCCGGACCGATCCGGGCGCGCAGCCGCCCGTCGCCGTCGACGAGCTCGAGCGCGGTGGTGCGGACGGGGGCGGCGGCGGGGTCGGAGTCCATTCGGGACCCGTACCCATCGCACGCGCCCCTCCGCCCCCGAAGCCCGACGCACCGCTGCGGCGCCAACCGGCTCGGCGGCAACCCGCTCGCCGAGTGCGTCGTCTTCGGGAGGATCGTCGGGGCGGAGGCGGCGCGCTGGTCGGAAGGGCTCGACGTCCAGGTGCGCGACCGCTCTGAGGTCCCTACCCTCCGCGCCATGGGCGCGCAAGAGCACGACTTCGACCTCCTCGTCATCGGCTCGGGCCCGAGCGGCCAGAAGGCCGCGATCCAGGCGGCCAAGCTCGGCCGTCGGGTGGCGGTCATCGAGCGCCGGGAGCGGGTCGGCGGCGTCTCCATCCACACGGGCACCATCCCCTCCAAGACGCTGCGCGAGGCGGTGCTCGAGCTCCTCAAGCGCCGCGCGATCGACGTCACCGCCAGCGCCCCGTCCAACGAGGAGTGGGAGGGGGCGGGCGCCGCCTACCTGCGCGACCGCGCCGCCCGCGTGGTCGCCCAGGAGACCGCCGTGGTCCGCGACCAGCTGCGCCGCAACCGGGTCTCGCTCGTCTACGGCGAGGCGCGCTTCGTCGACCCGCACACGGTCGAGGTGGTCGACGGGTCCCACACGCCACCGCGGCACTCCGCCGCGGAGATCGTCATCGCCGTCGGCACCACGCCGGCCCGCCCGCCCGACGTCGACTTCGACGATCCCGGGGTGGTCGACTCCGACGCCATCCTCGGCCACGGCAGCGTCCCGCGGACGATGACGGTGGTGGGCGGAGGGATCATCGGCGTCGAGTACGCGTCGATGTTCGCGGCGCTCGGCGCGCGGGTGACGCTCGTCGACCAGCGCGACCGGCTCCTGCCCTTCGCCGACGCGGAGATCGTCGAGGCGCTGCAGTACCTCCTGCGGCGCGAGCGGGTCACCTTCCGGCTCGGCGAGCAGGTCACCGGAGTCACCCGGTCGGGCGAGCACGTGGTCACCGAGCTCGCCTCCGGCAAGCGGATCCCGGCCGACATGGTCCTCTTCGCCAGCGGGCGCCAGGGCGCCACGGACTCCCTCGACCTCGAGGCGGCGGGGCTCGTGGCCGACAAGCGCGGCCGGATCGAGGCCGACGACTGCGGCCGTACGTCGGTCAAGCACATCTACGTGGTCGGCGACGTGGCCAAGGGCTCCCCCGGCCTGGCCGCCACCGCCTTCGAGCAGGGTCGCCAGGCGGGCCTCGTGGCCTCCGGGCAGACGGCCCGGATGGTGCCCGAGCTCATCCCCACCGGGGTCTACGCGATCCCCGAGATCGGCATGGTCGGCCGCACGGAGGAGGAGCTCACCGACGCGGCGGTGCCCTACGTCACCGGCGTGGCGCGCTGGTCGGAGCTCGCGCGCGGGCTCATCTCGGGCGACGAGGACGGGCTGCTCAAGCTCGTGGTCGCCACCGAGGACCGGTCGCTGCTCGGCGTCCACATCATCGGGACGGGCGCGGCGGACCTCGTCCACGTCGGCCAGGCGCTGCTCGGCCGTCCCGAGGGCGTCGACTTCCTCGTCTCGGCGGTGTTCAACTACCCGACGTTCGCCGAGAGCTACAAGGTCGCCGCGCTCGACGCCCTCAACCGCATGGAGGTGCTCGGGCTGCTCGAGCCCGGGGAGAACGGCGAGGCCGCCGTCACGCCACAGGCCGACGAGGAGCGCGAGGAGCGCGTGGCCGAGGGGGCGGCGGGCCCGGCGTGAGCCACGAGGGGGAGGGCGAGGGCGAGGGCGAGCTGACCGTCACGGGCCCCCGGCTCCTCCTCCGCTACGCGACGCTCGAGGACGCGCCGGCGCTGCTCGAGCTGGCCTCCGATCCGGCGGTCACGCGCTTCTTCTCCTGGGGCCCGTACGAGCGGCTCGCCCAGCCCGAGGCCTACATCGCCGGGCTCGAGGTCAAGCGCGAGCGCGGCGAGCTGCTCGACTTCCTCGTCTGCAGTCGCGAGGACGGCGGCCGGCCGATCGGCGTCACCGGGCTTTCCGAGCTCGCCCGCCGCGACCGCCGGGCGACGGTCGGCTCGTGGTTCGGGCACCGCTGGTGGGGGAGCGGGGCGAACGTCGAGTCCAAGGCGCTGATCGCGAGGCTCGCCTTCGACCGGCTGGGGATCGACCGGCTCAACGCCTGGGCGAACACCCGCAACGGGCGGTCGCAGGTCGCGCTGGAGCGCTGCGGGTTCCGGCGGGAGGGCGTGCTCGCCGGCTGGCACCGGCACGGCGACCGCGTCCACGACGTGGTCGTCTTCGGGATGTTGCGCGCGGGCTTCGAGCGCTCGCGGCTCGCCGGCGTCCCGGTGCAGCGCATTCAAATTCTGACCTTCATTCTCG
>CALMNS010000197.1 GCA_937871635.1 uncultured Solirubrobacter sp. | reverse complement strand
GCGGTGTGCCCGTCCCCGACGGGCTCGCCGTCACCGGCTGGGACGACACGGAGGCCGCGGCTCCGGCCGGCCTCACCACGGTGGCGCAGTCGCTGCACGACCAGGGGGCCCGCTGCGCGCAGCTCGCCCTCGGCGGGGCGGCGACCGGCGTTCACGAGGCGAGCTGGCGGATCGTCCGCCGCGCGTCGACGCGCGGGTGATCCAGCGAGGAGCGCGGGTCGAGGCCACGCCTCGAGGCGGCGTACCTGAGACCGACTTTCTCGCCGCTTCCAAGCCGCGATCCCCGACGGGCACACCTTCAGGGAGGGCTCGCCGACGGGGCCGATGCGTTACGTAGAGTCCCGGGCCATGTCCCTCACCTCGACTTTCGTCCTCGTTCCCGGCGCCTGGCACGGCGGCTGGGCCTGGCGGCCCGTCGCTCGGCGGCTGCGTGCCGCGGGGCAGAAGGCCGTGGTTGTGACCATGCCTGGCCTTGGTGACGACGATGATCCGCGGGGCCTTGGCCTTGAGGATGCGGTCGCGCACGTGGTGCACGAGGTCGAGCGACGCGACCTGACCGATGTCGTCCTGGTCGGGCACAGCTGGGGGAGCTTCCCCGCGACAGGCGCAGCGCACCGCCTGTCCGGCCGCGTGGTCAAGATCGTGTACTTCAGCGCGCCTGTACCGACGCCGCGCGCCTCTCAGAACGACCTGCTCGACCCGCAGACCGGCGAGTACGTCCAGACGCTGATCGACGCTTCGTCAGACGGTACGTTCGCGCTCCCGTTCGAGCTGTTCCAGCAGCTCCTGATGCCTGACGAGCCCGAGCGGGCTCAGCGGATCGTCTTTGACCAGCTTGTGCCGCAGCCCGGCGGCTACATGCTGGACCCGCTCGACGTCGCGCAGGCAACGCCGGCCGAGGTCGCCGTCGCGTACGTCCTGGCTCGGGAGGACCGCGCCCTGCCCCGGCCTGGCCACGAGTTCGCGGCGCAGCTGGGTGTCGAACCGATCATGGTGCCCGGGAGCCACGAGGCGCTGCTGACCCACCCCGACGAGGTGACCGAAGCCTTGCGGGCGGCCTGAACCGCGGGTCGACACACCAAGCGACCCCCGACGTGGCCGGCGGGGGGAGTCAGACGCCTAACGGCTGGGAACCGAGCGACGATGCGCCCGCGTGCTTGCTCGCTTGACTGGCGGGTGCCGTGCGACCTAGCGTGACCGCATGGGCTCGACGCCGGTCAGCGCGACCACCTCACGCAAGTGCGCTCTAGAGGCAACAGATGCCGCTTAGACGGATGGACAACGTCGGCATTGTCGTCGACGACTTGCCGGCGACGATCGCGTTCTTTGCCGAGCTCGGCCTCGAGCTCGAAGGGCAGGCCATGGTCGAAGGCGATTGGGCAGGGCGCGTGACCGGACTGGGCGACCAGCGCGTCGAGATCGCCATGTTGCGCACGCCGGATGGCCACAGCCGGATTGAGCTCTCGCGCTTTCTCACGCCGCCGGTGGTCGCCGATCACCGAAAGGCCCCTGTGAACGCTCTGGGCTACCTCCGCGTCATGTTCGCGGTGGACGACATCGACGAGACGCTCGCTCGGCTGCTCAAGCACGGCGCGCAGCTCGTCAGCAGCGAGGTAGTCCGGTACGAGGACGCGTATCGGCTCTGCTACATCCGGGGCCCGGGCGGACTGCTCATCGGGCTTGCGGAAGAGCTCGGCTGAGCGCCGGCAGGAGGTGACCGGTTCGGGGGCGGTGAGATCGGGGTCGACTTCGGCCTGGAGCGGAACGCCGATCGCCGGCTACCCGAGAACGGCCGCCGCGGCGCCCTATACGACAAACGCTCACCGGAACGCAAACCGACAAGTGACCGATTCAACCGACGCCCTGGCTGCCCTCGAACGCCTGCTCGACGCGTCGCAGCCGAGCGGGCCGGCGAACGACTGGTCATCGATCGAGGCGGACCTGGGGACACGGCTTCCCACGAGCTTCAAGCGGTTGTGCGATCGCTTTGGGGCCGCTGAGTTGCGGAGCGTCACGCTCTTCACCCCACAGGCCGGCCGCAAGGATTCGTTTCCGACGGCCGCACTTGCCGAGAACCACATCCTGCGGGGTGCGCGCGACCGGCAACGCGGCGAAGGGGTGCCCGACTTGCGCGGCTGGCGCTTCTTTCCGGAGGACGGTGGGCTGCTGCCCTGGGCTCGGCAGGGGAGCCTGGTGGCGTTCTTCGAGGCCGACGCATCGGTTCATCCGGACCAATGGCGGATCGTCTCGCAGATGGAGCCCGACGCACCGACCGCGAACCTGGTCGTGGCCCCTGAGCGCGACGCCGCTGCCTTCTTGCTGCGCATGCTCGAAGCGGACGCCCGCTGGGACTCGGACGAGGACACGGCCGATGTCGGGACGTACTGGGCGCGGATCGAGGAGGTCCTCGACAGCGACTGTCCCGAAGCGCTCGCCGGGCTCCGCGGCGGCGTGACCGAGGGGGAGCTCGACGACGCCGAGGCTGAGCTCGGGGTTCGCCTACCCGAGCCTTACCGCCAGTCGCTGGTGTTGCACGACGGCCAGGAGCACGAGACCCCCTGGCTGGTCGAGGGCGGCTTGCTCTGCACCCTCGCGGACCTCCTGCACGACTGGCGGGAGTGGAACGCCATGCGGGACGCGGGAGACCTCGCCGGCTTCGAGATCGATGCCCGACCCGATCGTGGGGTGCGCTCCGACGCCTGGTGGCGCCGTGGCTGGTTGCCGTTCGTCAGCGCCGACGGCGACCACCTGATCATCGATCTCGACCCTGACGAGGGCGGCCAGCCCGGTCAGATCATCAGCTTCAGCCACGAGACGGGAGCCGGTTGCATCGTGGCGCCCGACTTCACGAGCTGGCTGGCCATCTGGGCCGACGAGCTCACCGACGGTGTTGTCCGTCCTCGCCCCTCCCCGCACGGCGACGATGACGAGCAGGACGACGAACTGGATGACGAGCCGACGAGCTCGCGCACGTGGCCCCGCTGAGCCGCACAGGGCACCGTCGCTGACCGGTTGAATCTGCGCGCTTGAGCTGCCCAATCATCCGGCCGAACGGCAGCGCCGGTCGCGGTCACGCGTCGGGTGGCGGCGCCGGGAACCACGCTTCCGGCTGCGGCCAGACGTACCCGGGCGGGATGTCGTACGTCTCGAACGTCGTTCCCGTCGCGTCTTCGGTGTCGAAGAACGCGAACGCGTTCTGGTGGTTGAAGCGCCCCGACTGGATTACGGGGAAGCCACGTCGCGCGAAGGTGGCGAGCCGTTCGTCCCAGGGGCGGCGCTCGATGTCGAAGGCGACGTGGTGGATGCCTTCGCCATGACGGGCGAGGTGCTCGGCGAAGATGGAGGGACCTGACAGCGGCTGCATGATCTCCACGGCGAGCTGGCCGACGTCGGCGAAGCAGACCTTGATGGCGAAGTCGGCTGCCTTGCCGCGGTACGTCTGCTCGGTGACCGTCGACGAGTCGAACGTGTAGATCCGCCACGGCCCGATCCCGAGCCGGACAAGCCCCTCCATCGTCCGCCGGTGATCGGCGGTGACGAAGCAGATCTCGAGCAGCCCGCCGAGGAAGGAGTTCGACAGCTCGGTCGCGCTGACGACCGCCGGCCACGGTTCGGGTGTGCTGTCTGCTGAGGTCATCCGCACATCCTCGTCAACGGCGACGCAAGTCGCCTCGGCCGCGCTCGCCCACAGGAGTCCCTCACGCGAGGGTCTCGAGCCGGATGAGTGATTCCATGTCGAGAAGCCCTGCCCGGCTCCGCTCACCAGGTGAAGGGCCACGACAAGGCGGCCTACGACACCAGGAGACCACCATGCCGAAGTACCTGCTCCTCAAGCGCTACCGCGGCGGCCCGGAGCCGCACCGTCCCGTGCCCGCGATGGACCAGTGGGCCCCCGAGGACGTGGAGGCGCATATGGCCTTTCAGAATCACGTCAGCGAGCTGCTCGAGGAGAACGGCGAGTACGTCGACGCGCAGGCGCTCGCGCCGGCGCGCACCTGGGTGCGCTACGGCGGCCCGGACGCCGCCCCCGTCATCACTGACGGCCCGCACCCCGAAACCAGCGACCTGGTCGCCGGCTGGTGGATGATCGACGTCGAGTCGCACGAGCGTGCGGTCGAGCTCGCGGCCTACGTCTCCTCCGAGCCCGGCCCGGGCGGGGAGCCGCTGTACGAGTGGATCGACGTCCGGGAGGTCATGTGGGAGCGTCCTCGGACGACCGACGTGGCGTGATCGACGAGCCGACGCGACGGCTCGACGAGGGCGCGCTGCGCGCCCTCGTCCCGCGGGTGCTCGCGGGCCTGGTCCGGCGGGGCGAGGACTTCGATGCCGCCGAGGACGCGCTGCAGGAGGCGCTGCTGGAGGCGCTGCGGGTGTGGCCCGAGCATTCGCCGCGCGATCCGCGCGCGTGGTTGGCGACGGTCGCGACCCGGCGGCTCGTCGACGCCCACCGCAGCGAGGCCGCCCGTTCCCGCCGCGAGGAGGAGACGTGCGCCGAGCCGCGGGCGGGCGGGCCCGATCCCGAGGAGGGCGACGACACCCTCTTCCTGCTCTTCTGCTGCTGCCACCCCGACCTCGCGCCCGCCTCCCAGGTGGCGCTGACCCTGCGCGCCGTCGGCGGCCTCACCACTCGCGAGATCGCCGACGCCTTCTACGTGCCGGAGGCGACGATGGCGCAGCGGATCAGCCGGGC
>CALMNS010000196.1 GCA_937871635.1 uncultured Solirubrobacter sp. | reverse complement strand
AGCCCGCCGCCCCCGAGCCGGCGGAGCCCGCGCCCGCCGGCTGACCGGCGCCGCCGAACCCGCCAGGGCGAGCTGGGCGCCCCGTTCAGTCTCGGCCCCTCCCTGCCGATCTAGGGGGTCATGGACCTTGAGTTCTCGGACATCCTGCTGCAGGTCGTCGGCCGGAAGGCCTCCGACCTGCACGTCACGGCCGGCGCGCCGCCCACCATCCGCGAGCGGGGCTCCTTGCTGGCGCTCGAGGGCTATCCCATCCTCACGCCGACGGACACGCGGGAGATCGTCTACTCGATCCTGTCCAGCGCCCAGCGCCAGCGGCTCGAGACGGAGTGGCAGATCGACTTCTCCTACTCCATCCCGGGGTACGCGCGCTTCCGCGTCAACGCCTACATGCAGAAGGGCTCGCTCGGCGCGGCGTTCCGCCTCATCCCGTCCGAGACCGTGCCGGTCGACCAGCTCGGCCTGCCGCCCGTCATCCGCGAGTTCGCGAAGCGGCCGCGCGGGATCGTCCTGGTCACTGGCCCGACCGGCTCGGGCAAGTCCACGACGCTCGCCTCGCTGATCAACGAGATCAACGAGACCCGCGACGAGCACATCATGACCATCGAGGACCCGATCGAGTTCCTCCACTCGCACAAGCGCTGCCTGGTCAACCAGCGCGAGCTCGGCGCTGACGCCCAGACCTTCTCCCTGGCGCTCAAGGCCGCGCTGCGCCAGGACCCCGACGTGATCCTCGTCGGCGAGATGCGCGACATGGAGACGATCGGCACGGCGCTGACCGCGGCGGAGACGGGCCACCTCGTCTTCGCCACCCTCCACACTCAGGACGCCCCGCAGACGGTCGACCGCATCATCGACGTCTTCCCGGCCCACCAGCAGGGTCAGGTCCGCATGCAGCTGGCGGTCGGCCTGCAGGGCATCGTCACCCAGACGCTGATCCCGACCGCCGACGGCGCCGGGCGCTGCGTCGCGGCCGAGGTGCTCGTGCCGACGCCGGGCATCCGCAACCTGATCCGGGAGGGCAAGACCCACCAGATCTACACCGCCATCCAGACGGGCGGGAGCCTCGGGATGCAGACGATGGACACCTCCCTCGCCGCGCTCGTGCAGAGCGGCCAGATCACGCTGAACATGGCCGAGGGTCGCTCCTCGAACCCGGCCGAGCTGCGCAAGCTCGTGCAGTCCGGCGTCGGCGCCCCGTCGCTGGCCGCGGTCTAGTGGTTCCGTCCGGAAATACGGCCCGCGTCCAGGCGCCGCCGGAGCCGCGGCGGGTTTGCGGAGGGGGCCACTAATGCCGGGCGCCACCTTCGCGTTCAAGGCGGTCGACCTCACCGGCATCCCCCAGAAGGGGACGATCATCGGCGCCTCCAAGCAGGCGGTGACCGACGAGCTTAAGTCCCGCGGCCTGACGGTCATGGCGGTCGACGAGAAGGCGACGGGCCTGAAGTTCGAGATCGCGCTGCCCCAGCGCATCAAGGCCGCGGACCTGACCGTCATGACCCGCCAGCTGGCCACCATGGTCTCCAGCGGCCTGACGCTGCTGCGCGCCTTCCACGTCCTCGAGGAGCAGATCGAGCACAAGAAGCTCAAGGCGACCGTCGAGCGGGTGCGCGAGGACATCGAGACCGGGCTGCTGCTCTCCGATGCCCTGGCCCGGCACCCGAAGGTCTTCAACCCGCTCTACGTCGCCATGGTCCGCGCCGGCGAGGCGGGCGGCATCCTCGAGGAGGCGCTCGAGCGCACCGCCGACCAGCTCGAGAAGGACGACTCGCTGCGCCGCCAGGTCAAGAGCGCGATGATGTACCCGACGGTCATCATGACCTTCGCGTTCATCGTGCTGTTCGCGCTGATCGCCTTCATCGTCCCGGTCTTCGCCGGGGTGTTCGCCGACTTCGGCGGCGAGCTGCCGCTGATCACCAAGGTCACGGTGGCGATGTCCGACGTCGCCAAGGGCCAGTGGTACCTGTTCATCGTCGGGATCCCGGCCGCGCTCTTCGGCTTCAAGAAGTTCCGCACCTCGGACTTCGGGCGACCCAAGTGGGACGCGTTCCGCCTGAAGATCCCGATGAAGATCGGCGCCACCGTGCAGAAGATCGCGCTCGCCCGCTGGTCGCGAACCTTCTCGTCGCTCTACGCCGCGGGCGTGCCGATCATGCAGGCGATCGAGGTCACCGGCCAGACCGCGGGCAACGCCGTGATCGAGCGGACCATGGAAGCCGTCATCGAGTCGGTGAAGTCCGGCGGCTCGATCGCCGCCCCGCTCAAGGAGGCGCCCATCTTCCCGGTCATGGTGTCCCAGATGATCGCGGTGGGGGAGGAGACGGGCGGCCTGGACGCCATGCTCTCCAAGGTGGCGGACTTCTATGAGGACGAGGTCGAGGCCGCGGTGAAGGCGCTGACCTCGATCCTCGAGCCGATCATGATCGTGTTCGTGGGCGGGGTCGTCGGCTTCGTGGTGATCGCGATGTACATGCCGATGTTCAAGCTCTACGACCAGATCCAGTAGCGGGCGCCGCGAGGGGTCCTCGCGGGGTCTCCGGCATCCACCGCCGGCATGAGGGGTGCCGAAAGGCCCGGCAGGTCGAATGCTGACCTCTCCCGGTAAGGCTCTCGATCGGGCAAGCGGACCATCCCGGAAGACGACGGGCAGAGCGCTACGCTCCGCTCCTTTCTACGGCGGCCACCTGGGCAGGAGGCGGGTCCAGAGCACCGGGCACGGAGGCTGGATGACTCAAGGTGAGGCAACGCTGCGGGGCGGTGGTCACCCACCGAAGGCGTTCTGCCGGTAGCGCCCCCGTCCAGGACGGTCGCCTTCGCGGTGGCCGCCAAGCTCACCGCGGGCGCACTCATCGTCGCGTTGGCGGGATCCGGTGTGGCGCCGGCGACCGTCGCCGCCGCCACGCGCCCGAAGCCGACGACGACGGTCAACCTGCCCGCAGGACCCGGCGGAGCAGCCGACGGTCTCGACGACAACGCCCCGGACGGCGAGGCAACCGCAGAGGACCAAGCCGATCCGACAACCGCGGTACCAGTCATTGCCGCGCCAGAGCCGGCCGAGCCGCCGGCGGAGCCCTCGGTGCCCGATCCGGCTCCTGAAGCACCGACCGTGGCGCCGCCCGCGGCGGATCCGGTTACGCCTGAGGCGCCGGCCGCGGAGCTCCCGGCGCCCGCTCCCGCCCCTGACGCCCCGGAGGCAGCGCCCCCGACTCCCGCAGGAGCACCTGAGTCGCCCGACGAGGAGCCGCCCGCGGTGTCCTCACCGCCTGTGTCGCCCACTACCGAGCCCGAGCCCGCATCTCCTACCGGCGCTCCGTCCTCCGGGCCCGGAGGTGCTCCGATCACGGCGGTTGCCCCGTCAGCGGCAGCTCCCGAGGCGACCCCTTTCGGCACCCCTCTGGCAACCGCCGCGCCAGCGCCAGCGCTGCCGGCACCGGCACCGGCACCGGTCGAAGCTCCTCCCGCTCCGCCGCCGGCGCCCGCGGAGGCGCCTGTTCCGGCCCCGTCGCCCGCCGTCGCTCCCAAGCCGACGCCAGCTCCGGTGCCGCTGGTGGCCCCCACGCTCACCCCGGCTCGCGCAGAACCTGACGGCGCGCCGAGCTCCCCCGGTCACAAGCCGCCGCCGGCGCCCCGGCCCGCGGCGTCCCCCGCTGACGGCACGATCGCCGAGACGACGAGCCCGAAGCCGATCCGAGCCAGCAACCCGGAGCCGACGGGCAGCGCAACCCTTCAACCCGTCGAACCGAGCCCGAGCGTCCGGCGGGTGTCCGCAGCGGCGGTCAGGCGAACGACTGGTCCTCGTCACCTCGTCCGCTCGGGCGAGAGCCTGTGGTCGATCGCCGGCGGGCAGCTCCGCGACGGCGCCACAGACGAGGAGATCGCTGCGCAGGTCAAGCGCATCTGGGCCGTGAACGCCGACCGGATCGGCACCGGCGATCCCGACGTTCTGCCGACCGGCACCGTCCTGCGACTGCCGCCCGTCCCGACGCCGTGAAGGAGCGACTCATGACCCGCCGACCAATTCTCTCCTGGGCGGTAGTCTCGCTGACCCTCGCGACCGCGGGTGTGGGCGCCACGCCGGCGCTGGGCGCCACCGTGCTGGCGACCGGGACGCTCACCGACGCCAAAGGCTCCGTAACGCCGGGCACCGTCCAGGTGTTCGCGTCATTGCCGGCCGGGGGCGTCATGCCGCTGCTCGGAACGGGAAAGGCGGGACCGGACGGCGAGTTCACGGTGACCGCGACCGACTCGGCGCAGCTGCTCCGCCTCGCCGACGCCAACGGATGGTTGGACTACCGCGCCGTTGCCTACACCGGCGGACGCGTAGGGCAGTGGCTCTACACCGGTCACGTCAGCTCGCAAGGCGGCGAGGTGCGCTCCGCCAGCCCCGAGGAGGTCGTGGCCCACTCAGCTCGTGGGAGCGCCGCCGGCGCCGCCGCCTCGCCGCCGCAGATCACGCTCAAAGCCGACCGGCCAGTCCCCGCGCGAGCGTCGCAGGTGGCGGGCGACCCCAACGTCAAATGCAAGACCGAAACGGAGGAGAAGCCGGTCGAGTCACGGCGGTCGCTGGCGATCGTCGGCGAGCTCAACAACGCCTACAACGACGGCACCGTCGGCAAGTTCACTTACGGGCGGGGGTCAACGTCATCCTCCTACTTCGGGGTGGCGATCTCCAACAACTCCGGAGAGAGCTTCTCTATCGGCGGCGAGAAGTATCTGTCCGAGTCGGGCAGCACCACATTCCCGCCGGCCAAGAAGCGGTACGCGCGCAAGCTGCGCAGCCTGTTTGAGTTCACCAAACGGGAGGCCCGCCTGAACACTTGCGCGAAGTTCGACATCGAGATCCGTCCGACCGCTTGGATCGGCGGCCACAACGACCGACTGCGCCAGCGCGGGGCGCTCGACCAGTGCGACCCCAAGCAGCTCCAGGACGGCTTTCGAGGGACCGGCGACTTCCATCGCGAGCGCAACGATGCCACGCGCTGGAACCGCGGCGCACAGGCGTTCGGAGCCGACATCACGGTGCGCTCTGGGTTCGACCGCCACGTGCAGCTCGACTACAAGTTCGGCGGGCCTTCCAAGAAACAGCACTGGCTCTGCGGTCCCGACGGCAAGCAAAGCCCGTTCAGCTCCGGCCGCGTGTACTCGGGCGCACGGTAGCCCGGTGAGCGTCACGTCCCCCGCCCTCGTCCATTCTCTGAACACTCATTCCGGATCGGGCGGATCGCGCCGAAACAGGGCGCGACTGGTCGGCGCCCTCATGGGCCTTGCGGTGCTTGCCGCGGTCGCCGTCTGGTTCTTCGCGATCCGCGACTCTGAGCTGACGCCCGGCCCGTTGGGATCGGAGGACGTCAGCTCGGTGGGCGTGCCGCAACGCGTCGGCCAGCCAGTCGCCTTCGGTCTCCCGCAGGTGTTCAACCGCGGTGACAAAGACGCGATCCTCGAAAGCATCTCGATCGTCGGCCTTCCTGCCGGCTTGGAACTCATTGACGCCCGCATCAACGGACCCGAACGGAAGATCAACAGCGCCTACGACTTCCGCTGGCCCTCGCCCGACTACACCGACCTTCGGCCCGTCAAGGGCCACCGCGTCGCGCCCCTCGACTCGCCGACCGGTGAGCGCGGCGCCGAGCTCGTCTTCGCTTTCCGAGCCGACGAGCCCGGCCGCTACACCTTCAAAGCGGTGCAAGTCGATTACCGCGTCGGCGACACCCGGCATCGCGTCCGGATCCGTAACGGCCTGAGCGCCTGCTTCACGGCGCCGGGAAGCGGTCGGGCACCGCGTTGTCCGGCGCCCACCGGTCTATGACCTTGTAGTCCGGGCGCGTCTCTTGGGCGCGCGGTAAGACATGAGCGCCATCACGGATGCACCCCCCAACCACACCGGCCCGCCCGCGCGCTCCGGGCACCGCCGCGACCGCCTCCGGCGGTTGCCGGCGCTGGCGTTGATCGTCGTGGTCGCGGGTGCCGGGTGGTTCCTCGTCATCCGCGACACGGAGCCGACCGCCGGTCCGCTCGGATCGCGCGACGCCAGCTCGCTCGGCCTTCCGCAGGGAACGGGACGGCCGGGGGGCGTTCACCTTGGCGGTGGTGCGCAACCGAAGCGACGAGCCGGCCGTCATCGAGCGAACCTCGATCATCAAACCGCCCGCCGGGCTCACCGTCATCGACACGCAGATCAACGGCCCGGCGCGCACCGCGAACGTCACCGGGGACTTCCGCTGGCCGTCGCCGGATTACACGGATCTGCACCCCGGTCGAGGGCTACCGGGTCCTGCCCGCCAGCACCGAAGCCGGGGACCGCGGCGTCCAGCTCGTTTTCGCCTTGCGCGCCGATCAGCCGGGCCGCTACGGCCTCAAGGCCGTGCAAGTGGACTACCGAGTCGGGAACACCCGTCATCGAGCGAAGATCCGCAACGGACTGGCGCTGTGCGCCCGTCCACGAGGCGAGCCAATCGGGGACTGCACGCCTCCGTCCGGCCTTTAAGGTCACTCACACGCGGGGAGCGAGCTCTTCGCCGCGCTACTCGAGGAGGAGGCGCAGTCCGCGCGCTGCCGGACAAGTACCGTCGGCGCATCTGCGAGGAGGAGAAGCTCATGGCGCTGCTGCGGCGGGCCCGCGAGGCCCACGTCGCGCAGGCATGGCCGCCGCGCGGGGTGCCCGCCTGAGCGCCGAACGCCGGCGGTGAGGCGGGTGACCTGAGCGCGACTGGCGAGGATGTCAGCAAACCGCCTCGATAGCCTCCGCCCCCTGACCGACTCCTCGCAATCCCTTGCCGTCGGCGACCCCGAGCTCGCGCTCCTCGACGCGGTGTTCGTCCACGCCCCCGTCGGCCTCGCCTTCTGGGACCGCGAGCTGCGCTACCGGCGCATCAACGACGCGCTGGCGGCGATCAACGGGCTTCCCGCCGCGGACCATCTCGGGCGCACGCCGGGCGAGCTGCTCGGCTCCCTGGGTGAGGACGCCGAGGCGCTGATGCGCCAGGTGCTCGACTCCGAGGTCCCGTCGCTCGAACTGGAGATGAGCGGCCGGCTGCCCGGCTCGGACGCAGAGCGGCACTTCGTCGTCTCCTACTACCCCGTGCTCGGCGCGGTCGACGACGTGGTGGGCGTGGCCGTCGCGGTCACCGAGACCACCGCCCAGCACGCCGCGGAGCGGGAGCGGACCGCGCTGCTCAAGGACGCGCTCACCGCGCGGGCGCACGCCGAGGCGGCGCAGATCCGGGCCGAGACGGCGCACCGGGACGCGGAGGCGGCCCGTGCGCGGACCCAGCTGCTCGTCGACGCCGAGGCCCGCATGTCGGCCTCCATGGACTACGAGACCACCCTCCAGTCCGTCGCGGAGGCCGCGGTGCCGGCGGTGGCCGACTGGTGCCTGATCACCCTCGCCGAGCCGCCGCGGGGGGAGCTGCGC
>CALMNS010000195.1 GCA_937871635.1 uncultured Solirubrobacter sp. | reverse complement strand
CTCACGGCCGTACGTGCGCTGGAAGACGTCGAAGAACGCGATCGTCTTCTCGCTGCCCACGGCGCAGTGTGCCGCATCTCACACGATGTCGCAACGTCCCGTCTACTGTTGGACCCGTGGCGCGGTCGGCCGACCCTGGCCTGCCCTCCGCTGGAGCCTGACCGGTCCCGTGAAGCCGTCGGCCCAGGCCGAGCCGGAGCTCACCATCGGTCCGGCGATGACGAGGCCCCGCCCGACGGCTCGGAGTCTTGCGCGCCTCGTCAGGGGCCCGTCCGACGCCGCGACGTGGCGCCCGGCTCGGCCAGGAGCCCCCCGGCGCCGGGCAGCGATCAGCCGACGGCTGCGTAGATCGCGGTGATGTACTCGTTGCTGCGGGCCGACCCGATGATGCCCGGAGCCATCTTGTTCATCACGTAGGAGACGGTCATGCGTCGACCCAGGTCCATGACGATCATGCTTCCTCCCCAGCCGCCCCAGAAGCAGATGCCGTCCTCGCGCGGGATGGAGGGGACCGCTTCGGGTTGTGGCAGACCGAAGCCCATCCCCCACCGCAGGGGCAGGCCCAGGACCAGGTCGATGCCGTCGGCCTGCTCCTCGAAGACGAGCTCGAGGGTCTCGGCAGCGAGGAGCCGTGTGCCGTCGACCTCGCCGCCGAGGGCGACCGCGGACAGGATGCGGGCGACCGAAGCGGCGTTGCCGTGCCCGTTGCACCCGCCCATGTCGGCTCTGCGCCAGGCCGGGGTGTTCGCTGCGTCCGCGGAGTACGCGGGGCCCATGAGGGTCTTGTAGGCCGGTCCGTCCTTGTCGAGCGCCTCGACGTCGATCGGGAGCGGCGGCGGCGGGACGACGTCGGTGACCCGCGGCCAGTCCGCCTCCTGCGCGCCGATCTGGAAGTCGGCGCCGAGCGGCCCGGCGATCTCGGTCGCGACGAACTCCTTGAGGGGCGTGCCGGTGATCCGCCGGACGATCTCTCCGATCAGGTGTCCCTGGTTGCCGGCGTGGTAGCCCGATGCGGTGCCGGGCTCCCACCAGGGGGCCTGCCCAGCCAGCCGCCGCGTCGCGGGCTGCCAGTCGCACATCTCCTCGACGGTGAACGGCATGTCCCAGCCTGATACGCCGGAGGTGTGACCCAGGACGTGCCGGACCTCGACGGCCTCCTTCCCGGCGGCCGCGAACTCGGGCCAGTACTGCGAGACGGGCGCATGCACGTCGAGCAGTCCGCGATCGACCAGCATGAGCACGGCGAGGTTGATCACTGGCTTGCTGCAGGACCAGACGTTCACGATCGTGTCCCTGGTCCATGGCGCCGTGCGCCCGGCGTCCCGGTGGCCGCCCCACACGTCGACGACGTCGTTGCCGTCGACGTTGACCACCAGGGACAGGCCGAGTTCCTCCCCGCTGCGCAGGTTGGCCTCGAGCGCCTGCCTCAAGCCGTCGAACTGCTCGGTGCAGGTGCCTTCGAGCTGCGTTCCGTCCACGGTGCTCCCCTCTCGTCGGGCCCGGAGTTCGCCTTCAGGCCGGTGCGGGCGTGCTTGCGGTGGCGCCGGTGTCGGCGTCGTCGACGCCGAGCAGCGTGGTCATCGCGGCCTCGGCCTCTTGTGCGTCCGGCGTCCCGCCGGTGATGGCGTCGGCGTACTGCGACGCAGGTCGTGTGATGGAACAGGTCCGGGGACGGGACGGGATGCGGGTCCCGCTGCCGCTCGATGAGCGTGGCGACCGACGCAGCGAGCTCCGCTGGACGACGCCGCCCGCGAAGGTGAGCAGGCGCAGCGCCCGCGGCGGGCTCGGCGCGCGAGGGGGTGAGCAGCGGCTCGGAGTCGATCAGCGTTTGGACGGGACGGCCGATCGTGCGGGCCCGGCGCCGGGCGATCCGGGCAGCGAAGTCCGCGCCCGGCGGGAGGTCGGGCCGCGACGCGGCGTGGACAGCCGCCTCGCGAGGACCGGATCCGCTCACGAGCCGGACCGTACCGCGTCCGCAGCAGACCGGGTGATCGTGGCCACACATCTGCAAAGCAGTGCCACACTCCTGTGAGACGTTGCCGACGGGATGTCCCGGAAGACCGTGCGACGACCTGCTGCACCGCTCGCAGCCGCCGCACCAGGAGACTGAGGCGCGCGCGTCAGGAGCCGTCGATGCGGACGAGCATCTTGCCGGTGTTCTCGCCTCGGAGGAGACCCAAGAACGCCTGCGGCGCGTTCTCGAGCCCCTGCACGGCCGTGTGCTCGTTGCGCAGCGATCCGTCGGCGATCCATGCCAGGGCGAGCTCGACGTACTCGTCGACGAGGTCCTGGTGGTCGAAGACGAGGAACCCTCTCAAGGACAGGCGCCTTCCGATCGCCAGACCGAGGTTGTTGGGACCGGGCACCGGCGCCGTCGCGTTGTACGACGAGATCTGGCCGCAGAGGGCGACCCGGCCGTGGAGTCGGAGCGCGCCGATCGCGGCTTGGAGCTGCTCGCCGCCGACGTTGTCGAAGTAGACGTCGATGCCGTCGGGTGCCGCCTCGGCGAGCTGCTGGCGGACCTCACCTGCCCGGTGGTCGATGGCGGCGTCGTAACCGAAGTCCTCGACCAGGCGACGAGCTTTCTCCGGGCCCCCCGCCGATCCGACGACGCGGGAGGCCCCGAGCTTGCGGGCGACGGCCCCCGCGACGGTACCGACGCCACCGGCCGCGCCGGAGACGAACACGACATCACCGGGCGCCACCGGTGCGATGCGCTTGAGGCCGGCGTAAGCGGTGAGGCCGGTATGGCCGAGGACTCCCAGGTAGTCCGGCGGGGAGGCCCGGTCCAGGTCGACCGGCCGTACCTGCGTCTCGTCGAGGACGCTGACGTCGCGCCACCCGAGGCGGTGCACGACGCTGATGCCGACCGGAACCGCGTCGCTGTTCGACGCCACGACCCGGCCGACCGCCATCGCCTCCATCGGCTGGTCCAGCTGGAAGGGCGGGACGTAGGAGGGAACGTCGCGCATCCGGCCGCGCATCGCCGGGTCCACCGACATCCACGAGTTCTCGACGATGACCTGTCCGGGGCCAGGGTCCGGGACCGGCACCGTGCGCAGCGCGAATGCTGCCAGTGTCGGCTGGCCTGTCGGGCGGTCCACCAGGTGGATCTCACGGCTCGTGGTCGGCATGGCGTCTCCTCGGTCCGGGCGGGCGGCCAGACCTGCGTCCGGCAGCGAATCGTTCCAACGTATCTCGGAGGTGTCGCAGCGTCCTCCATGGTGTTGCGTACGCCAGGACCGTCGGTCCTCGCATGTGCAACGCTCGCACAGGTGTTGCGGATCGCGTGACCGGGAGAGGACGTTGCCTGTGGCGAGCCTTCTCGATCCTGTCGAGCGGTGGGCTGGCGCCACCCCCGACGCCGTCGCGCTGCGAGATGCGCGAGGCGACGTGTCCTACGCGGTCCTGTCGAGCGCGGCGCGGCGCTGTGCGGCGGCGCTCGCCGACCGCGGCGTCCGCCACGGCGACCGCGTGCTCCTGCTCGCCCCGGCGGCACCGGAGTTCGTCGTCGCCTACCTCGGCCTCCAGGCCGCCGGGGCTGTGGTCGTGCCCATGAACACCGTCGCGACCGGCGACGAGATCGGCTACGTGCTGGCGGACTGCCACGCCGTCGCCGTCCTGGCCTGGCACGAGCTGGGGACCGCCTGCCGTGACGCCGCGAGGGTCGCAGGAGTGCCGTGGCACCCTGTCGAGGAGAGGTTCTGGGAGTCGCTGACGCAGCACCCCGCCGACGTCGTGGACCGAGGGCGCGACGACACGGCGGCGGTGCTCTACACGTCCGGGACGACGGGCAGCCCGAAGGGCGCGGAGATCACCGTCGGGAACGTCCTGTCAGCCGTGGCCATCTCCCAGACCATCAGCGGCGCCGGCCCTGAGGACAGCTTCGGGACGGCCCTGCCGCTGTTCCACATCTTCGGCCAGATCGCGGTCATGATGGCGTCGCTGTCGGTCGGAGCACAGCTCAGCCTCGTCTCGCCCTTCACCCCCGCGGCGATGCTCGACCGCATCCGCGACGACCGCCTCACCGTCATCGCGGGTGTGCCGACGATGTGGAACGCGCTGCTCGTCGCCGACACAGGACACACCGCGGCCGACCTGCGGTCCGTCCGGTTGGCGATATCGGGCGGAGCCGCGCTCCCGGCCCGCGTCCTGCGCGACTTCCAGGAGCACTTCGGCTGCCAGCTCGTCGAGGGGTACGGGATGACGGAGACGACGGCCCTCGCGACCCTGCACCGGGGCGCCAAGCCGGGCTCGGTGGGAGGTCCCGTCGCGCGGACACGGGTCGAGGTCCGAGGCGCCGACGGCCGCGCGGTTCCCGTCGGCGAGGTCGGCGAGGTGCAGGTGCAGGGGCCCACCGTCATGAAGGGGTACTGGGGACGACGCGACGCCACGCGGAGCGTCCTCACTCCGGACGGGTGGCTCGCGACGGGCGACCTGGGACGCTTCGACGAGGACGGCGACCTGTTCATCGTCGACCGGCTCAAGGACCTCATCCTCCGGGGCGGTTACAACGTCTACCCGGCGGAGGTCGAGAAGGTCCTGTCCGACTGCCCGGGTGTCCTCGAGGTCGCCGTCGTGGGCCTCCCCGACGATCACCTCGGGGAGGAGATCGCCGCCGTGGTCGTCCTGCGCCCCGGGGCGACGCTGCACGCGGACGACATCGTCGCCTGGGCCGGCGCGCGGCTGTCCAGGTACAAGGTCCCTCGGGTCGTCCGCTTCGTGCCGGAGCTGCCGAAAGGAGCGACCGGCAAGGTCCTCAAGCGGGCGATCGACCGGCCGTCGCTGCGATAGCCGCCGCACGGCTCCGGCGCGGGGGCCGTGCCCCCAGCGGTCCTACACTCCGCGACGTGCCTGCCGACCCGAGCGCGTCCGGACGCTCGCGCCGACCCAGCGCCGACGACGCCTTCCGCTTGGCGATGGGCCGCTACCAGGCGTGCGATCGCCTGGACATGCAGGACCTGGCTGCCGAGCTGGGCGTCGACCGGACGACCCTGTTCCGGTGGGTCGGCAACCGGGACAAGCTCACCGTCGACATCATGCTGGCGCTGAGCGAGACCATGATGGACGAGGTGTCCGGCGTTGCACAGGGGCAGGGCGGACGGCGACTCGCCGAGATCGGCGGCGTCATGGCTGAACGGCTCATCGCAGCAGACCCCTTCCGGACGTTCCTCCAGCGCGAGCCCGAGCGGTCCCTGCGCCTGCTCACGACCAAGGCCAGCCCCGTCCAACGGCAGGTCGTGCAGCGGTTCGAGCAGCTGGTGCGCGAGGAGGCCGCGGGCGGTTGGCGGCCGCCGCTGCAGCCCCACGACCTGGCCTACATCATCGTGCGGATCATCGAGTCCTTCGT
>CALMNS010000194.1 GCA_937871635.1 uncultured Solirubrobacter sp. | reverse complement strand
GCGCTCGCCCGTCGCCGAGGTCCTCGACGCCGTGCGCGCGGGCCACGACGTCGGCGAGGAGGAGATCGTCACCCTCTTCTCCGCCCGCGGGCCCGAGGTCGCCGCCGTGGCCGCGCTCGCCGACGCCCTGCGGGCCGAGGCCAACGGCGACACGGTCACCTACGTCCGGACGCGGAACGTCAACTACACGAACCTCTGCACCTACAAGTGCCGCTTCTGCGCGTTCGCCAAGGGCCCGCTGTCGCTCAACCTGCGCGGCAAGCCCTACCTCCTGACCGACGACGAGGTCGCCGGACGGGCCCTCGAGGCCTGGGGGGTCGGCGCGACCGAGGTGTGCCTGCAGGGCGGCATCCACCCGAGCTTCGACGGGGACACCTACGAGCGGATCACCCGCGCGGTCAAGGCGGCGGCGCCCGAGATCCACGTGCACGGCTTCACCGCCCTCGAGGTCACCGAGGGAGCGCGGCGCCTCGGCGAGCCGCTCGAGGGGTACCTGCGGCGGCTGCGCGACGCGGGCCTGCGCTCGCTGCCGGGGACGGCCGCGGAGATCCTCGACGACCCGGTGCGCGCGATCCTCTGCCCGGACAAGATCGACACGGAGGAGTGGCTCGAGGCCCACCGGACCGCTCACCGGGTCGGCCTGCGCTCGAACGTCACCATCATGTTCGGCGCGGTGGAGTCGCCGCGGTCCTGGGCGCGCCACCTGCTGCGCACCCGCGCGCTCCAGGAGGAGACGGGCGGCTTCACCGAGTTCGTCCCGCTGCCCTTCGTCCACATGGCCTCGCCGATCTACCTCAAGCGGGCGGCGCGCCGGGGGCCCACCTTCCGCGAGACGCTGCTCATGCACGCCGTCGGGCGGATCGCCTACCGCGGGCGGATCGACAACGTCCAGGCCTCGTGGGTCAAGATCGGCCTCCGCGGGGTCCAGCAGCTGCTGCACGCGGGCGTCAACGACCTGGGCGGCACGCTGATGGACGAGAACATCTCGCGCGCCGCGGGCGCCTCGCACGGCCAGGGGGTCGAGGAGGCCGACCTGCTGGCGATCGTCGAGCCGCTCGGCCGCCCGCTGCGCCAGCGCACCACCCTCTACGGGAAGGTCGGGCGCGCGCGCGAGCCGGCCGCCGCCTGAGCCCTGGCCGCCTGGACCTCCTCCGTGTAGGGACCCGTGGCGACGGCGTGGTAGCCCTTGGCCCCCACCGCCCGGGCGAGCGGGCTGCGCGGATCCTCGCCGGCCTTGAGCCGGTCGAGCGCGTGGCGGAAGTCGTAGGCGGGCGTCCAGCCGAGCTCGGCGCGGGCGCGGCCGTTCGCGTAGACGCGCTCGAGGCCCGCGAACATCCTCCAGCCCCGGCGCGCGTACTCGGCCTCGTAGTCCGGGAAGTGGCGGCGCACCACCGCCGGCGCGTCCTCGCGCAGCTCGCCGAGCTCGCCGGGCGAGAACGGCGTGGTCGCGCTGACGAGATACTTCGCGAAGCCGAGGGCGGGGGCCCGCTCGAGCGCGCGCCGGTGGGCGTCGACGACGTCCTGGAGGTCGACCCGGCGGTAGAGCAGCTCGTTGACCTTCACGTTGGCGTCGTCGAAGGCGGCGCGGACCTCGTCGCGGTCGTCGCCCTCGGGGAAGAAGCGGGAGGTGCGCAGCACGACGACCGGCAGCCCGTGGTCGCGATGGACGAGCTCGCAGAGGTCCTCGGCGGCGGTCTTCGTCGCCCCGTAGACGTTCCGGGGCACGGGGACGACGTCCTCGGTGATCCAGGCCGCGGGCGCGCCGGGCGGCGGGGTCAGCGCCCGCCCGAACGCGCTGGTGGTGCTCGTGAACACGAAGCGCCCGACGCCGGCCGCCACCGACGCCTCGAGCAGGGTCAGGGTGCCGGTCACGTTCGTCTCGACGAACGCCCGGCGCCCGTGGGTGCCGACGTGCGGCTTGTGGAGGGTCGCGGCGTGCAGCACGTCCGAGACGCCGGCGAGGCACTCCCGCACGACGCCGGGATCGGCGACCGACCCGACCACGTCGGTGAACGGGGAGGCGAGGACGTCGAGCCCGACGACGTCGTGTCCCTCGACGCGCAGGACCCGGACGAGCGCCTCGCCCAGGTGCCCCGAACTGCCGGTGACGAGCACCCGGCGAGCGCTCATCCGTCGCCGATCCACGCGCGCGGCCCGGCGCCCTGGGCGGCGGCGCGGTCGCCGGGGTTGGCCAGGGCGCAGCGATCGAGCGAGAGGCACCCGCAGCCGATGCACTCCGACAGCCCCGCTCGCAGGCGCCCGAGCTCGGCCATCCGGTCGTCGATGCGCGCCGTCCAGGTCCCCGAGAGCCGGCTCCAGTCCCGCCGGCTCGGCGCGCGGTCGGCCGGGAGCTTGGCCAGCTCGCCGGCGATCTCGGCGAGCGAGAGCCCCACCCGCTGGGCGAAGACGATGAAGGCGATCCGCCGCAGGACGGGCCGCGGGTAGCAGCGGTGCCCCGAGGTGGCCCGCTCGGAGCGCAGCAGGCCGCGCTCCTCGTAGTAGCGCAGGGCGGAGGGGGCCACGCCGCTGCGCCGCGACACCTCGCCGATGGACAGGAGCTCGGACACGCCGGACATCCGAGCAGATGCGGCCCTTGACTTCAAGTGCGCTTGAGGGCGTAGGGTCGGTCCATGACGACGACGACGAAGGCGGCCGGGGCACGGATCACCGAGGAGGTCACCTCGTGGCCGGGCGTCGAGGCCGGGATCGGCGAGCGGGGCGAGTTCGGCTTCCGGCTCGGCCGCCGCGAGCTCGGGCACCTCCACGGGGACCGCACCTTCCACGCCGGCTTCCCCAAGGACGTGTGGGCCGAGCTCTACGCGGCGGGCCGGATCGACTACCACCCCGTCTTCCCGGGCCGGCCGGGGTTCGCGGCGCGCCGGATCGCGAGCGAGGCCGACGTCCGCGACGTCATCGCCCTCCTGCGGCTCAACTACGACCGCGCCGTCGCCCGCCACGGGCTGCCCTGAGCGGCGCCCTACCGGGCTCACAGCGACGCGATGAGCTCGTGGTTGCGGCCGCTCATTGACCGCAATTCGCGCGAGGATGGCGCAATGACCGCCATCCGCAGCCTCGACTTCCTCGGCGTGCCGGCGCAGGACGCCGATCGCGCCCGCGACTTCTACCGCGAGACGCTCGGGCTGCGCCCCGACCCGCACGCCGACTACGAGCAGTGGGCCGGCGACACCTGCTTCGGGGTGTGGACGCCGGAGGCGATGGGCATGCCGTTCGTCGCCCAGACGGGCAACCCGTGGCCGCTCGGGGTCGACGACGTCCCCGCCGCGCGCGAGGCGCTCGAGGCGAAGGGCGTGACGTTCTTCGGCGACACGCTCGACACGGGGGTCTGCCACATGGCCTTCTTCGCCGACACGGAGGGCAACCAGCTCATGCTCCACCACCGCTACGCGCCCTACGAGCGCTGAGGGCGCTCAGAGCGCCGCGACGATCTCCGCCGCCCGCTCGCACTCGGCGAGCTCGGGGACGAGCGCGAGGCGGGCGTACCCCGCCCCGGCCGGGCCGAAGTAGGAGCCCGGGGCGAGCACGACGCCGCGCTCGAGCAGGTGGGCGGCGGCCGCCTCGGCGTCGGCCAGCCACAGGAAGAAGGTCGCGTCGCCGCCCACGTGGCGCAGGCCGGCGCGCTCGAGGGCGGGCAGGAGGACGTCGCGCTTGGCGCGGTAGAGCGCGCGGACGTCGCGGACGTGCCCCTCGTCGGCCCAGGCGGCCACCGCGGCGCGCTGGATGAAGTCGGGCGGGGCGACGCCCACGTTGGGCCGGTAGCGCTTGAGCGCGGCGATCAGCTCCGGGTCCCCGGCCACGAAGCCGGACCGGTAGCCCGGCATGGAGGAGCGCTTGGAGAGCGTGTTGAGGACGCAGACGTGGCTCCGGTCGGCGACCTGGAGCGCCGAGGCGGGCGCCTCCGAGCCGAAGTAGAGCTCGGAATAGGCCTCGTCGGAGGCCAGCACGAAGCCGTGGCGGCGGGCGAGGCCGGCGGCCTCCTCGTAGAGCGCGAGCGGGGCGGTGGCCGCCGTCGGGTTGCTCGGGTAGTTGAGCCACAGCACCGCGATCCGCTCCCAGGTCTCCGGCGCGACCGCGTCGAGGTCGGGCAGAAAGCCCCGCTCGGCGCGCAACGGGAGCTCGACGACGCCCCTGCCGGCGAACGCCGCGCCGCGGGCGGCGACGGGATAGCCCGGCGTGGTCACCGCCACGAGCTCCCCGTCGAGGACCTGGGCGAGGTGGAAGATCGCCTCCTTGGCGCCGAGCGTGGGGATGACCTCCGTGTCGGGATCGAGCGGCGTGCCGAAGCGCCGCTCGCACCACCCGGCAACCGCCTCGCGCAGTTCGGGCAGGCCCTCGGCGAGCGGGTAGGTCGACCGCGCCGGGACCGCCGCCACGAGCGCCTCGCGGATGAACCGCGGCGTCTCCTCGCGGGGCTCGCCGACACCGAAGTCGATGACGCGCACGCCGCGGGCGGCGAGCTCGCGCTTGGCCTCGGTGAGCCGGACGAAGGGATAGGTCCGCATCCCGGCCAGCGTGGGGGAGACGCGGATCACAGCGTGCGCGCAAGCTCGACGAGGACGCGCGCGCTGCGCACGAGGGCGGCGACCGCGACCGACTCGTCGCGCCGGTGGGCCTGCGCGGGCGAGCCCGGCCCGAAGTTGACGGCGTCGACGCC
>CALMNS010000193.1 GCA_937871635.1 uncultured Solirubrobacter sp. | reverse complement strand
GCGCTGGGGGACGACCGCCCGCCCCGCCCGCCGGCCGTAGCCCTCGCGCTCGATCTGGCGCAGGATCTCCCGGTACATCCCCGCCGCGGCCGCGACCGCGCGGCGTCCGTGGCCGAGCAGCTCGATGCCGGCGACGCCCTGCTCGTAGAGCTCGTCGGCGCGGGCGATCTGGTGACGCAGCAGCGGCTCGCGGGCACCCGGCGCCAGCGACCCGCCGAAGCGCCGGACGGTGTCCGTGGCCAGGTACGTCCGCCCGTTGGCGAGGTCCTCGTCGATGTCGCGGAGGATGTTCGTGCGCTGCATGGCCATGCCGAGCGCGCCCGCGGTGCGCTCGCCGCGGGCCGGGTCGCTCGTGCCGAGAACCGCCGCCATCACCACCCCGACCGTACCGGCTACCCGGTAGCAGTAGCGGTCGAGCTCGGCCTCGGCGGCGATCGTCCCGCCGGTCAGGTCGTGCTCCATCCCGGCGCAGAAGTCGCGCATCGCGCGCCGGGGGATCGCGTGGCGGGTGTCGAGGGCCTCGAGGATGTCGACCTCGCGCGACCCGGTGCCGCCCGGGGTGCGCTCGCTCCAGGCCCGCACCGCGGCGATCCGCCCCGGCGCCTCCGGGCGCCCCTCGTCGACGAGGTCGTCGAGCGTGCGGAACACGAGGTAGAGCAGGTAGACGTCGTCACGTAGCTCCCGCGGGAGCAGCCGGCAGGCCAGCGCGAAGGTCCGCGCCACCCGCCGCGTCGTCTCGCGGGCCTCGTCGAGGACCCGCGTGCCCCGCTCGCCTCCGGCGGTGGTGGCCGCGGCGCTCACGCGGGCACCGCCGCCCGGCCGCCGACGTCGGCGAGAACCAGGTTCGCCGTCACCTCGGCGGAGAGGAGCACGCCGGGGATGCCCGCGCCGGGGTGCGTGCCGCCGCCCACGTAGTACATGCCGCGCACCCGGCGGTCCCGGTTAGGCTGGCGGAAGTACGCCGACTGGTGCAGGGTGGGCTCGACGGCGAAGGCGTTGCCGTGCATCGCCCCGAGCTCCGTCTGGAAGTCGTGCGGGGTCATCCGGTGCTCGACGGTCACCGCGGCGTCGAGGCCCGTGAGCCCGAACGTCGTCTCGAAGTCCTCGACCACCGCGTCGCGGAGGCCGTCGGCCTCGCGCGCCCAGTCGATGCCTCCGCCCCGGAGATTGGGCACCGGCAGCAGGGCGTAGATCGAGTCGCCGCCGTTGGCGGCCATCGCCGGCTCGGTGCGCGAGGGGGCGTGCACGTAGGTGGAGTACGTCTCCGGCACGCCGTCCCCGCGGGTGACCTGGCGGATGAAGTCCCGGTAGCCGCCGCCGACCAGCAGCGTGTGGTGCAGGAGCTTGTCGAAGGTCCGGTCCGTCCCCAGGTAGAGCAGGAACGCCGACATGGTCGGGACGAGCTTTCGCAGCGGCGCGCGCCGGCCGAGCAGCTCGTGGGCGCGCAGGACGTCGGCGTTCGAGACGACGACGTCGGCCGCGATCCGCCCGCCCCCGGTCAGCCGCACGCCCGTCACCCGCCCGCCGGACTGCTCGATGGCCGCGACCCCCTCGCCGCAGCGCACGTCGAGGGTGCGCGCCATCGCCTCGACCAGCGAGTAGACGCCGCCCTCGGTGTACCAGCCGCCGTCGAGGACCTGGAGGTAGACCAGGGCGCCGTAGATGGCCGGCACGCGATAGGGGTCCCCGCCGATGAACAGCGAGTGGAACGAGAAGGCCTCGCGGACGCGCTCGTGCTCGAAGAAGCGCGCCACGAAGCGGCTGAGCGGCAGCACCGCGCCGAGCCGGACCATGCTCGGGGTGAGCTTCGCGAAGTCGGCGAAGGAGAGGAACGGCCGCCGGCCGGCGGCGACGATCCCCTCCTCGTAGATCGGCTTGAGCGCCGCGAGGAAGTCGTCGAGCCGCGCGGCGTCCTTCTCCGAGAAGCGGGCGACCTCCGCGCGCAGCCGGTCGCGGTCGGGCACGAAGTCGAAGTGACGCTCCTCGCCGGCCCAGAAGATGCGGTAGAGCGGGTCGAGCTCGCGCAGGACGACCTCTGAGCGCAGGTCGAGCCCGCCGGCCGCGAACGTGTCCTCGAGGACCCAGGGCATCGTGATCAGCGACGGCCCCATGTCCCAGGTGTAGCCCTGGTCGGTGAGCTGGTAGGCGCGCCCGCCGGGCTTCTCGCGCTGCTCGACGACGGTGACCTCGTGCCCCGCGCCCTGCAGGCGCAGCGCCGCGGCCAGCCCGCCGAGCCCCGCGCCGACCACCACAATTCGGCTCACGAGCGCAGGTGCTCCGGGCCGAGCTGCGC
>CALMNS010000192.1 GCA_937871635.1 uncultured Solirubrobacter sp. | reverse complement strand
GTGCCGGTAGGCGAACGGGGACGCGAAGGAGGTCGCCGCGCCGCCGGGCGCGGGCTCGCGGCGCGCAAGGGCCGCGACGTCGGCGACCGTCACCGTCTCGGCCGCCACGTTGGCCACGCCGATCCCCGGTCGCCACGGCGACTCGAGCAGGATGCGCGCCGCGTCCTCGACGTGCACGACGCCGATCGTCGCGCGGCCACCGCCGTCGATCGTCAGCGGCTCCCCCGCGGCGGCCAGGCGGCGGAACTTGTCCACCACGGTCTGGGACTCCGGTCGCGCGTGCTCGACCGGGCTCGGGCCGTAGACGATGCCGAGCCGCAGGATCGCGAGCGAGAACCCGTGGCGATCCGCGTACAGCCGCAGGCACAGCTCCGCGTAGACCTTCGAGAGGTGGGCGAGGTCCCCCTGGGGCCCGTAGGGCGCCTCGGCGTCGACCTCGCCGGCCGGCGGGGGGCCGTAGACCTGGAGCGAGCTCGCGTACACGAGCGCCCCGACGCCCGCCGCGGCGACCGCCTCGGCGACCCGGCGGGCGCCCGTCAGGTTCGTCTCCTCGGTGTAGTCGGGGTCGGAGACCGAGAGCGGCCGGCTCGCCTGGGCGGCCAGCAGGTAGACCCGCTCCGGGCGGTCGGCGAGCAGGGCGTCCACCTCGGCGCGCGAGCGGATGTCGGCGGTCACCACCCGGGCGCCCGCGGCCTCGAGTTCCGCGAGCTGCGAGCGCTCGGTGGCGTACCAGTTGTCGGCCAGCGTCACCGGGCGCCCCGCCGCCAGTCCGAGCCGCGCCAGGACGGCGCCGACGTAGCCCGCGCCGAGGATCAGCACGCCGGGTTCAGATTCGCCAGACGCCCGGCCCGTCCGGCACCACGTTGCGCGTGTCGACGACGAGGGAGGCCCGGTCCCACAGCGGCTGCTCGAGGAACGCCCGGTGGGGCGTGAGCATCACGACGCAGTCGGCGGCCTCCACCTCCTCCGCGGTGAACGCCGCGCTCACGTCGTCGACGCCGTCGAAGCGCAGCTCCGGCACCCACGGGTCGCAGTAGCGGACGTCGGCCCCCCGCTGGCGCAGCTGGCGCAGGATCTCGAGGCTCGGCGACTCCCGGGTGTCGTGGACGTCGGCCTTGTAGGCGAGGCCGAGCAGGAGCACGCGCGAGCCCTTGACCGGCCGGCCCACGTCGTTGAGGGCGTCGGCGACCTTCTGCGTCGCGTAGATCGGCATGTGCGAGTTGATCTCGTGCGCGGCGTCGATGAGCTGGTTCGTGTAGCCGTACTCGCGCAGGCGCCAGCTCAGGAAGTGCGGGACGACGGGGATGCAGTCCCCGCCCAGGCCAGGGCCCGGGTAGTGCGGCAGGAACGCGAACGGCTTGGTCGCGGCGGCCTCGATGACGTCCCAGGCGGAGATCCCGAGCCGGTCGCACATGAGCGCCAGCTCGTTGGCGAGCGCGATGTTGACGGCGCGGAACGTGTTCTCGTGGAGCTTCGCGGTCTCGGCCACCATGGTGCTGCTCACGGGCACGATCCGGTCGACGATGGTCTGGTACAGGAGCTCGGTGCGCCGGCGGCACTCCGCCGTGACCCCCGCCACCACGCGGGGCGTGGTGCGCACGTCGTAGTCCTGGTTGCCGGGATCCACGCGCTCGGGGGCGTAGCCGAGGAAGAAGTCCTCGCCGACCTTCCCGCCCCGGCTCTCGAGGATCGGCAGGACGATCTCCTCGGTGGTGCCGGGGTAGGTCGTCGACTGCAGGACCACGAGCTGGCCCGGGCGCAGCTGCCCGGCGACCGACTCCGCGGCCGCAACGACGTAGCCGAGATCGGGGGTCCGGGTCTTCGACAGCGGCGTGGGAACGCAGATCGTCAGCGTGTCGAGGTCGTCGACCGCTCCGTAGTCCGTGCTGGCCGACAGCGTCCCCTCGAGCGCGCTGTAGCGGTCCGCGGGCACGTCGACCAGGTAGGAGCGGCGGTCGTTGACGGCCTGCACCCGCTCGGCCGACAGGTCGATGCCGACGACGTCGAACCCCGACTCGGCGAACGACATCGCCAGCGGGAGCCCCGCGTAGCCGAGACCGACGACGCCGACCCTGGCCTGGCGCGTGGCGATGCGCTGGTCGAACGTCGCTGCGGATGCCGTGACGTCGGTCAAGCGCGGCAGGCTACCAACGGGGTCGGCGCCGCCACGTGCGCTATAACCGCTCGATGTCCTTCCCGGACGCCCTGCGCGCCCTGGTCGCGGACGGCGCCGTCATGTGGGGGCTGCTGGGAGCGACGCTCCTCGTCCTCGTCCTCACCCCGCTCGTCGCGCGGATCGCGCCGCGGATCGGCGGCGTCGACGACGTCCAGGATCGGCCCCGCATCCACGCCCGGCCGGTGCCCCGCATCGGCGGCGTGGCCATCGTGGCGGGCATCCTCATCCCCGCGGCGCTGCTCGTCGACCTCGAAGGCCCCTATCTCGGCATCCTGATCGGCACGCTCGGGGTCGCGCTCCTGGGTCTCGTCGACGACCTCCGCGGCCTCAAGCCGAGCGTGAAGCTGGCCGGCGTGGCGCTGATCGCGCTGGTGCCCGTCCTCGGCTACGGGGTGACCATCGACCGCGTGACCCTGCCGTTCGTCGGCGACCACGACCTGGGCTGGCTCGCCGTCCCCCTCGCCGTGCTGTGGATCGCCGGCGTCGCGAACCTCGTGAACCTGATCGACGGGATGGACGCCCTGGCGGCCGGGATCGTCGCCATCGCCGCGGCCTCCTTCGCGATCCTGGCGGCTTCCTTCGCGCGGATGGATGCGGCGGCGCTCGCCGCCATCGTCTGCGGCGCGACGCTCGGGTTCCTGTGGCACAACTACCACCCGGCGAAGATCTTCATGGGCGACACGGGGGCGCTGGCGCTCGGCTTCCTGATCGCGACGCTCGCCCTCGACGGCCTGTTCAAGACGGCGGCGGCGATCACCCTCGTCGCCCCGATGCTCGTGCTCGCGGTGCCGATCCTCGACACGTCGTTCGTGGTGCTCAAGCGGCTCAAGTACCGCCGGCCGCCGTTCGGCGCCGACCACAACCACTTCTACCACCGGTTCCTGCGCATCGGCTTCTCGCAGCGGCGCACGGCCGCCTACCTGCACGTCTGGGCCGCGCTGCTGGCCGCCTACGCGATCTTCGCCCGCTTCTTCCCGCCCCGGCCGCGCGGCAACTGGGACCTCGAGCGCGCGCTGATCCTCGGCGTCGTCGGGCTGGTCGTGATCGGCGCCTCGGTGTGGATGGTCTACTCGCTCGAGATCCTCAAGAAGCGCCACCTGGACGCGCTGCGCCTGCGGCGTCGGCGCGAGCCCGAGGTCGACGAGCCCGAGGAGGCCGTCGAGCGGGTGCTCAGCGCCGGCCGCCGCTAGCCGCTAGGGAACCCAGGGCAGCGCCATCCGGAGCAGGGCGTCCGGGTCGCGGGGATGCAGCGGCCGGCCGCTGGTCGCCGGCTTCTTCGTGATCACGAGATCGTCGGGCGAGCGCAGGTCGCGCAATCGCCCCTCGCGCATGAGCTGCTCGTCGACCGCGCCCAGGCGACCCTCGAAGACCGACCAGACCGGCGTGCCCAGCACGGCCGCCTCCCGGTTCATCGTCCCCCCGGCCGACACGACGACGTCGCCGAGGGCGATCAGGCTGCGCGCGTCCACGGTCCGTCGCGGGACGACCGTGCGGGGCAGTCCCAGCGCCTCGATCGCCGCCGCCTGCTCCGGCGTGCGCGCGATCACCACGGTCTGCGTGCGCTCGTCGGCGGTCAGGCGGCGCAGGACGCCGTCGAGCAGCGCGCTCTCGCGGCCGCCGAGGTAGAGGGCGTAGGCGGGCGCCGTCCGCACGACGCAGGTGATGCGCTCGGGATCGAGCCCGAGCTCGTCGAGGACGCCCCGGTCCGCCTCGAAGCCCGCCAGGTAGTAGTCCTCCTTCAACCCCGGATAGCGCACGAGCTTCGCGCCGCGGGCCCCGTAGCGGGCGAGGCGCCCGGCCGGGATCGCGTCCGGCACCAGGACGCGGGTGGCGAGCCGGCAGTTGACGCTGTGCTGGAGGGTGGCCCACTCGTAGTCGAACATCGTGGCGTTGGGGATCCGGAACGCCCGGCACGCCACCGGAAGGTCGGTCGAGCCGTGCGCGAGCCCGCAGGCGAAGCCGCGGCCGCGCCCGAAGCC
>CALMNS010000191.1 GCA_937871635.1 uncultured Solirubrobacter sp. | reverse complement strand
CTCGAGGCGTGCGCCTGGTCGCTCATGCCGGCACCGCGATCTCGCGCGCCGCGCTCGGCACGGACGGTGCGGCGCTCGGCACGGACGGCGCCGCGCCCACCACCTCGGCGTGCAGCTCGTCGAGGGCCCGGCCGATCCCGTCCATCAGCGGCCAGACGTCCTCCATCTGGTCGCGGTCGGCGACGATCCCGAAGTCGACGTGGTCGAGGTAGGAGATGCAGGTGATGTTCAGGCCGACGCCATCGGTGATCACGCTGACCGGGAAGTACCGCTCGAGCTTCGCCCCGGCGAAGAAGAGCGGGTTGCGCGGCCCGGGGACGTTCGAGATGACCAGGTTGAGGGGCCGCAGCCGCCCGACGCCGTCGAGCTGGGCGGTGACCCGCGCGGCCCGCGCGGCGAGCGCGGGCGGCATGAACCGCGTGATGTCCTGGAGGATCTCGGCGGGCATCGCCCGGAAGCGCTCCTTGGCCACCGCCATCGTCGCGTGCGCCCGCTCGACCCGCATCCGCGCCACCGGCTCGTCGGTCGGGATGGGGACGAACATCATGGAGACCCGGTTGCCGTACTCCGAGCGCTGCTCCTCGGTGCGCACCGAGAGCGGGACCATGGCCACCAGCGGGTCGTCGGGGAGCTCGCCGCGCTCGTCGAGCCACTCGCGCAGCGCGGCGGCGCAGATGGCCAGCACGACGTCGTTGATGGAGACGCCGAGCGCCGCCCGGATCTCGCGCATCCGCTCGAGCGAGAGCGACGCGAAGGCGAAGCGGCGGTGCGGCGAGATGCGCTCCTGGAAGCGCGTGTAGGGCGCGCGGACGGCCACCGTGTCGAGCACGTCGCCGTCGGGCAGGCCGGGCATCGCGTTGCGCGCGCGGGTCGCCAGCCGGCTGAACGTCCCGACGCCGGGCAGGGCTCCCACGCCGGGGAGGTCGTCGAGGTGGGCGAGGGTGGTCGGGACGCCGCGCAGCGCCCGCAGCGGCTGGCGCGGCAGGCCCAGCGCCGCGATGCCTGCGTTGACCATGCCGGCGTCGCCCAGGATCGCCAGCCATCCGATCACCCGCACCGTGCCCGACACCAGCAGGGGCGCGACCG
>CALMNS010000190.1 GCA_937871635.1 uncultured Solirubrobacter sp. | reverse complement strand
GAGTAGCGGCACGCCGTGCCCGCGCAGCGCGAGGAGGCCCGCTGGACCGCCCGGGCGGCGGCCTGGATCGCCGCGTCGCCCATGGCGTGCCCCTCCTCGGCGTTGAGCTCGGCCAGGCCGCCGAGCCCGATCAGGACGATCGCGAACGGCGTGCCTTGGGCGGCGGCGCGCTGCGCCTCGGCGGCCACCGTCTCGTGCAGGTAGCGGTGCGAGTAGAGCAGGGTGAGGTTGTCGACGATGGCCAGCGTCCCCGCGCCGAGCAGCGGCTCGCCCTCGGCACGGTGCAGCGTGAGCTCCGCGTCGCCCAGCGCCTCCCCGAGGACCCCGAGGTCGCCGTCCGCCCAGGCGTCGGGCGACCGGCGGACCTCGTCGACGAACGCGCGCACGACCTCCGGGTCGAACTGCGTGCCGGCGCACGCCTCGAGCTCGACGCACGCCGCCTCGAGCGAGAGCCGCGCGCGGTACGAGCGGTCCTGGGTCATGGCGCTGAAGGCGTCGGCCACCGCGATGATCCGCGCCTCCGGCGGGATCTGCTCGCCGCGCAGGCGGGCGGGGTAGCCCGTGCCGTCGAAGCGCTCGTGGTGGTGCAGGACCCCGGGGGCGATCGGCTCGAGCGCCGGGAGCCTCGAGATCAGCCGGTAGCCGATCCGCGGGTGCAGCTCGACGATCGCCCGCTCCTCCGGGGTCAGCCGGGCGGGCTTGAGCAGGATCCGCTCGGAGATCCCGATCTTGCCCACGTCGTGGAGCATCGAGCCGAAGACCAGCTCCTCGCGGCGGCGCGGCGGGATGCCGAGCCGCTGGGCCACCGCCCCGACGTAGCGCGACACCTCGCGCGAGTGCCCGCCGAGGAAGGGGTCCTTCGCGGCGATGGCGTCGCCGAGCATCTGCACCGTGGCCACGTAGGACTCGCGCAGCTCGCCGTGCAGGCGCGCGTTGTCGAGCACGGAGCCGGCGTGGTCGCCCAGGGCGAGGAGGACGTCGTCGTCGTACTCGCCGAAGCCGCCTGCGGCGTTCGCGCAGACGACGGCGCCGGTGAACTCGTCGCGCAGGTAGATCGGGATGCCGACCAAGTTGTCGATCTCGTCGTCGGCCGGCCCGCGCGAGGCGGCGTCCAGGGCGGCCTCGTCGTTCTCGCGGATCGTCTCGTCGCGGGCGAGGACCCGCTCGGCGAGCGAGCGCGCGATGCTCGAGTCGGCCGGGTCGTGGTCGAAGCCGAGGTGGCGGATCACGGAGAGCCGCTCACCGCCGTCCTGGCGGCTGAGCAGGAGGCCCTTCTCCGCGCCCAGCAGGGAGAGGGCGGTCTGCAGGACGAGTCCCGGGACGTCGTCCGGGTTGGAGAGCGCGCCGCGCTCGTGGTGCAGGCGCACGACCTGCGAGCGCAGCTCCTGCGCCCAGGAGCGCTCGGCCTGCCGCGCGCGCTCCACGGCGGCCCGGGCGCGCTGCTCGGCCAGGATGCGCTCGTCGGCCTTGCGCTGCTCCTGCTCGGCGTCCTGGCGCGCCTCGGCGACCCGGGCCTCGCTCGTCTCGCGCGCCTCGCGGACGCGCTCCTCGGCCTCGCGC
>CALMNS010000189.1 GCA_937871635.1 uncultured Solirubrobacter sp. | reverse complement strand
AGTCCTTCGACCCGGGCCTCGTGCGCAGCGCGGTGCCGAACTTCCTGCTCGCCCGCTTCACCGCGGAGCACGTCAAGGTGGTCCTCACCGGGGAGGGCGCCGACGAGCTCTTCGCGGGCTACGACTACCTGCGCGGGTTCACCGACCCCGGCGCCCTGCACGCCGAGCTGGTCCGCACCGTCCGCTCGCTGCACAACCTCAACCTCCAGCGCTGCGACCGCGTCACGATGGCCCACGGGCTCGAGGCGCGGGTCCCCTTCCTCGACCGCGAGGTGATCGACTGGGCGCTGCGGCTCCCGGCCGGCTACAAGCTCGCAGGAGCCGGCCAGCCCGAGAAGCGGCTGCTGCGCGAGGCGTTCGCCGGCTGGCTGCCCGACGACCTCCTGTGGCGGGTCAAGGCCGAGTTCGGCGACGGATCGGGCGCGCGCGACGTCCTGACCGAGGTCGTCTCGGCCGGCGTGAGCGACGCCGAGCTCGCGGGCGAGCGCGACGCGATCGCCCCGCCGCTGCGCTCCAAGGAGGAGCTCGCCTACTACCGGATCTTCCGCGAGCACCTCGCCGGGGTGCGGGCCGAGGTGGCCATCAGCCGCTTCGCCACGGCCTGACCGCGGTCGGCGGGCCGGCGACGGGCGTATGCTTCGCCGCGAGCCGTGCGCCGCGCGGTGAACGCCAGAGTCAAGGAGGCCTCATGGCCCGGTGGAGCATCGTCCTCGCATTCCTCGCCCTGCTGGCCTTCCCGGTGGCCGCCCCGGCCCAAGTGGCCACGGCTCCCTCCGATCAGCGGACCGTCTCCGCGTCCGGGGTCGCGCGGGTGGCCGTCAAGGAACCGCGGAAGCTGACCGAGGCGACGATCCAAGCGGCCGTCGACGCCGCCGATCGCGCTGCCGAGGCGAAGGCGATCCGGGTGGCGTCGGTTCGCGCCGCCAACTACGCGGCGAACACCGGCGTGACGCTCGGTCCGCTGTTGACCGTAGACGAGGGCGACTTCGGGATCTTCGGGTCGCTCCTCGCGCTCGAGGAGAACGAGGAGGGCGGGTTCGCCCCGTTCTGCGAGAGGCGCGAGCGGCGCGTCGGCCCGCGCAGGCGGCTCGTCACGCGCACCGTCTGCACCGTGCCCGAGCCGCGCACCGCCATCGTGCGCCTCACCTACGCGATCGCACCCGTCTGATCGAGACCCGGCGCGGCCGGTCGCGCGGCCCGCTCATGCCCCCGCCAGCGAGAGCACGAGCGGGTGGACCGGGCCGGCGCCCGCCATCCGCAGCTGCGCCCCCACCGTGGCCTGCGTCCAGCCGCTGAAGCGGAGGTCGTCGACGAGGAGCCCCGGCGCTCCGGCGGGCGGGGGCGCGGCCACCCGGAACTGCCCGCGGACGTTGGCCACCTGCTGGGCCGAGTTGCGCATCTCGCGCTGCGACGGGCCCGCCGCGCTGCGCTCGAGCGCCGCGACGTGGCGCGACGTGGTGGACGGGTCCAGGC
>CALMNS010000188.1 GCA_937871635.1 uncultured Solirubrobacter sp. | reverse complement strand
GTGCAGCGCCGGGCGCGCGGGGTGGTCCGTCCCGGGCCAGCGGTCGACCGGGACGGGCTGCTGGCGCGGCGCGAAGGTCAGCGCCGAGGCGAAGGGGACGAGGTCGAGGATATGGTCGGCGTGCAGGTGGGAGATGACCACCGCGGTCACGTCGACGTAGTCGACGTGCAGGCGCAGCTTGCCGAAGACGCCTGAGCCGCAGTCGAGCAGCAGGGCGGTGCCCTCCTCCTCGATGAGGTAGCCCGAGCACGCGCCGCCGGCGTCCTGCCAGGCAGGCGACTTGCCGAGCACCGTGAGCCTCACGGTGCCTGACTCTACTTCCGGGTGGTCACCCGTGCAGGAGGGCCTGCTCCTCGGCGCTGGGGAAGGCCCAGGCCGCCTGCCGGCGGCGCTCCTGCCGGAAGACGAAGTGCATCTGCTGGGGCGGGCGCAGGCCGTCCGGGTGGTCGGGCCGGAAGGTCGGGCAGGGCTCCTCGAGCGCCAGCGCGCAGAGCGTGTTGCGCCGGAAGTAGCAGTCCTCGCAGCGCGGCTTGACCGCCGCCGTCCTCGCCACCTTCGCTCGCTTGACTGCCTTCGCTGCCAACGCCATCTCCTTCGCGTTCACCGGTCGGTCACAGAGCGCGCAAGACAATCGCGACCGGGCTCCGGTGGCAAGGCCCCCGCGCGACCGATCCCGCAAAACGCAGGGTCTTGCGCCATTTCCCCGCTCTGAGCCTGATTCGGGCGCCGAATGCCGCGAGGAGCGGGATCCGGTCACCCGCGGGTGGGCAGACTGGGCCGCGATGCAGACCCTCGTCACCGGCGTGACCGGATACGTCGGCGCGGCCCTCGTGCCCCGCCTGCAGCACGACGGCCACGCCGTCCGCGGCTTCGCCCGCTCCGCCGCCCGCGTGCGGGCCGCCGTCGACGAGACCGTCGAGGGCGACGCGATCACCGGGGCGGGACTCGACGAAGCGCTCGCGGGCGTCGACGTCGCCTACTACCTGATCCACTCGATGGAGCGCGCGTCCGAGCACGGCTTCGACGTCCTCGAGCGGGCGGCGGCCGACCGCTTCGCCGCCGCCGCCGGGCGGGCCGGGGTCCGGCGGATCGTCTTCCTCGGCGGCCTCCTGCCGCAGGACGTCGTCCCGTCGCGCCACCTCGGGTCGCGACTGGCGGTCGAGGACGTGCTGCTCGCCGCCGCCCCGGAGTCCGTCGCGCTGCGGGCCTCGATCGTCATCGGCGCCCGCTCGCGCTCCTTCCGCTTCCTGGTCCGGCTCATCGAGCGACTGCCGGTGCTCGCCCTGCCCGCCTGGCGCGACAACCGCACCCGGCCGATCGACGGGCGCGACATGATCGAGTACCTCGCCCGGGCGGCGACGCTCGAGCCGGCACACACCGGTCGCAGCTACGACATCGCCGGACCGGACGAGATGAGCTACGCCGAGATGGTGCGGCGCATCGCCGACGCGATGCTCGTCGACCGCCCCAGCCTGGGCATCAACCTGACCATGACGCCCGTCGCCTCGGTGGTGGCGGCGGCGATCGCCGGGGAGGACGCCGCGCTCATCGCGCCGCTCATGGAGTCCCTCGAGCACGACCTGCTGCCGCGCGACGAGGACGCCGCGCCGCGCTTCGGCCTCCGGCCCCGGCGCTTCGAGGGCGCGATCGAGCGGGCGCTGCGCGACTGGGAGCGAGACGAGGAGGTGGCCGCCCGGTGAGCCGGGTGACCGTCGAGATCGACATCGACGCACCGCGCGAGACCGTGTTCGAGGCGATGCTCGACCCGGAGCGCCTGCAGGACTGGGTCACCATCCACCGCACGGTGAATCACGCCGACGGGGGTGACCTGCGCGAGGGGTACGAGATGCATCAGACGCTCGCGCTGCGGGGCGCGCCGTTCAAGGTGAAGTGGACGCTGACCCGGTATGAGCCGAGCACGCACGCGACCTGGGAGGGCCGCGGACCGGGCGGCTCCTACGCCCGGACCGCCTACCGGCTCTCGGACGCCGCGGGCGGCGGGACGCGGTTTGAGTACCTCAACGAGTACAAGGCCCCGGGTGGCTTCCTGGGCGCCGCCGCGAGCCGGGCGCTCGTGGGCGGCACCTCGGAGAGCGAGGCCCGCAAGTCACTGCTGCGACTCAAGGCACTGCTCGAGGGGTGAGTGTTAGTGTCAGTTACTATGACTGACTTCCTCGACCAAAAACGCAGTGAGATCCAGGCCCGGATGGAAGAGCTCAAGCCGATGGTGGACGAGTACGAGCGCCTCGCGGCGGCCGAGCGCGCGCTCTCGGGCGTCGGCGGCTCTGACGGCCCCCGGGCCCGCCGCGCGCCGAGCGGCAGCACCGCCGACTCCTCGTCAGCCCGCGGCGGGT
>CALMNS010000187.1 GCA_937871635.1 uncultured Solirubrobacter sp. | reverse complement strand
GGTCTAGACCTCGACGACGACCGGGAGCACCATCGGACGGCGCCGCAGCCGGTCGTAGATGAACTTGGCGAGGTCGTCGTGGAGCATGGTGGTGAGGACCTCGTTGTCGGTCACCCGCTGCTCGGCGGCGCGGTCCAGCGAGTCCTCCACCGCGCTGCGGACCTCCTCGACGATCTTGCCGTTGTCGTCGAGGAAGGAGACCCCGCGGGCGAGCACCTCGGGCGGGACGACCGAGGAGCCGTCCTGCTCGGAGACCGTCGCGACGATGATGAAGATCCCGTCGCCGGAGAGCATCTTGCGGTCGCGCAGCGCGGCATCGGCGACGTCGCCGATGTCCACGCCGTCGACGAAGGTCATCCCCGCGCGCTCCTTCTTGGCCCACCGGGCCCCGCCGGCGTCGATCTCGAGCGGCAGGCCGTTCTCGCCGCGGAAGATGTTCTCCTCGGGGACGCCGACGGCCTCGGCGAGCTGCGCGTGCAGCAGGATCCGCTTGTAGTCGCCGTGGAACGGCATCACGTACCGGGGCTGGGTCAGGTTGAGCATCAGCTTGATCTCCTCCTGGTAGCCGTGCCCCGAGGCGTGGATCTGGGCGTCGCGGGTGGTCACCACGTCGCAGCCGACCTGGTAGAGCCGGTCGATCGTGTCGTTGACCGCCCGTTCGTTGCCCGGGATCGGGGTGGCGGAGAACACCACCGTGTCGCCCTTCTTGAGCTCGACCTGCGGGTGGTCGCGGTAGGCCATTCGCCGCAGCGCCGACAGCGGCTCGCCCTGGGAGCCGGTGGAGACGATGACGAGCTGGTCGTCGGGCACCCGGTCGATCTCCCGGGCATGGACGAGCAGCCCCTCGGGCACGTCGATGTGGCCGAGCTGGCGCCCGATGTTGACGTTCTTGCGCATGGAGCGCCCCACCAGCGCGACCTTGCGCCCGAGCGCGGCCGCGGCATCGACGACCTGCTGCACGCGATGGATGTTCGAGGCGAAGCTCGTGACCACGATGCGCCCCTCGCAGCGCGAGAAGACCTCCTGCAGGCGCGGCCCGGCCACCGTCTCCGACGGCGCCCACCCCGGACGGTCGCCGTTCGTCGAGTCCCCGCAGAGGAGCAGGAGCCCGTCGCGGCCCAGCTCGGCGAGCCGGGAGACGTCGGCGGGCTTGCCGTCCACCGGCGTCTGGTCGAACTTGTAGTCGCCCGTGATGAGGATCGTCCCGAGCTCGGTGGTCAGGGCCACGCCGCTCGCGTCGGGGATCGAGTGGGTGAGGTGGACGAGCTCGATGTCGAACGGCCCGGCCTCGGCCACCTCGCCGTCGGGCAGCACCTCGAGCGGCGTCTTGCGCAGCTTGTGCTCGTCGAGCTTGGAGCGGGCCATCGCGATCGTGAGCTGCCCGCCGTAGACGACGGGGACGCTCTCCTCCCCCAGCTCGCGCAGCACCCAGGGCAGCGCGCCCAGGTGATCCTCGTGGCCGTGGGTGATGACGATGGCCTCGATCGCGTCCTTGCGCTCGCGCAGGTACGTGAAGTCGGGGAGGACGAGGTCGATCCCCATCATCTCGGCGGTCGGGAACCGCAGGCCGACGTCGACGACCACGATCCGCCCGTCGTACTCCACGACGGTCATGTTCTTGCCGATCTCGCCCAGCCCGCCGAGCGGGAGGACGCGCAGGGTCCCGCTCACCCGAGCACCGGCGTTCCGGGGCCGCCGACCCGTGCGGCGTCTCCGCGGGGCATCACGCGGTGGGGACCTCGCGCAGCAGCCCGGCGGCCGCCAGCGACTCGCGGACGATCCGCTCCTCGCTCTCGTCGCACTCGACGAGCGGCAGTCGCAGCCCGCCCACGTCGTGCCCCAGCATCCGCAGCGCGGCCTTGACCGGCGCGGGGCTCGCGGTGCAGAACAGCCCGGCGTAGACGGGCTGGAGCGTCGCGTCGATCTCCGCGCGCCGCTCGGGCGAGGCGTCGAACATCTCGCGCATCTGCGGCCCGGCGACGTGCGAGGCGACGCAGATGCCGCCCGCCCCGCCGAAGTCCAGCACCCGGGCCAGGACGTTGTCGTTGCCGGCCAGGATGGCCAGCCCGTCGATCGGGCCGAGCTCGGCGTCGTTGGCCTGCTTGACTCCCTCCACCCCGTCGATCTGGGCGAGCTCGGCCAGGAAATCGGGCGGGAGGTTGACCGCCGTGCGGCTCGGGATGTTGTAGAGCACGACCGGCACGCCGCCGGCGGCGTCGGCCACGAGCTCGTAGTGGCGCCGGATCCCGCGGAGGTTGGGCCTGTTGTAGTAGCCCGTGACCGAGAGGACCGCGTGGGCGCCGGCCGCGACGGAGCGCTCGGTGAGCTCGATCGCGTGCCGCGTGTCGTTCGAGCCCGCGCCCGCCACGATGGCCGCCTCGCCGCCGAGCTCTGAGGCGATCAGCGTGACGAGGGCGATGTGCTCGTCGTCGGACAGCGTGCTCGCTTCGCCGGTGGTGCCGGCGACGACCAGGCCGTCCGAGCCGGAGGCCAGCAGGTGCCGGCCGATGGCCACGGCGGCCTCCTCGTCGACCCGGCCGTCCGCGCGGAACGGCGTGACCATGGCGGTCAGGAGGCCTTCGTAGGGGCGCATGCGGCGCAGTCTGGCAGGTGGTTCGGGCGGATCCGGCTCAGCCGGCGAGGGGATCGCCGCTGGAGAGCGTGGGTGGCCGATCGGCGTCCGCCTCGGTGGGCGGCGGCGACGGTGGCGCCGGCGGCAGCGGCGAGCCGGGGCCGGCCGGGGAC
>CALMNS010000186.1 GCA_937871635.1 uncultured Solirubrobacter sp. | reverse complement strand
CACCTCCACGTCATGCACGCGGTCCGAGAGCCGGTTGAGCCCCACCAGCCCGTCGCGATAGAGCCGTTCGGGCCCGACCCGGCGCCCCAACCGGTGCAGGGCGGCGAGCGGCCGGGCGATCCACGCGCCGCTCCCGAGCAGCAGCAGCCCGAAGCCGTAGGTCATGCCGGCCATCAGGTTCTCGCCGCGCGCGTCGGCGTGGTAGGCGGCGTCGAGCTCCACCGGGCGGCCGGCGGTCACCACCGCGGCGTCCTGGGCGAGGTCGGCGAAGGGCCCGACCACCACGCCGCCTAGCGTCACGAGCCCGCCGAGCACGGCGACCGGAGCGACGAGCCGGCGGGGGACCGGCTCGGCGGCAGCGCCGGGCCGGCCCAGGAAGATGCCCACCCAGAGGCGACCGATGTAGGCGAAGGTCAGGGCGGCGCCCGCCACCGCCAGCGCCGCGAGCCACGGCCCGCGTTCGAGCGCCGCCTTGAAGAAGAGCTCGTCCTTGAAGAAGCCGATGGTCAGCGGCACCGCCGCCAGCCCCGCGGCCGCCAGGCCGCTTCCCGCGGCGAGCACGGGCATCCGGCGCGCCAGGCCGCCGAGCTCGTCCAGGCGCTTGGCGCCCGTCGCCTCGGTGACCGCCCCCGCGGTCATGAAGAGCGCGCTCTTGGCCAGCGCGTGCGCGAGGACGTAGAAGCAGGCCGCCGCCGCGCCGGCCGCGCCACCCACCCCGAGCATGGTCACGACGTAGCCGTACTGGGAGATCGTCGAGTGCGCGAGGATCTGCTTGAGCTCCTGCCCCGCCAGCGCGAGCGCGCCGCCCACCGCCATCGACGCGAGCCCGATCGCGAGCACGACATCGAGGAGGACGGGGCTCAGCTCGAGCAGCGGGTGCACCCGCGACAGGAGGAACACGCCCGCGGCGACCATCGCCGCCGAGTGCAGGTAGGCGGAGACGGGCGTGGGCGCGGCCATCGCCCGCGGCAGCCAGAAGTGCAGCGGGACCTGCGCGCTCTTGGCCAGCGCGCTGCCCGCGATCAGCGCACCCGCGAGCGCGACCACCGTGCCACTCTCGGCGCGGGCGATGAGCTCGGGCAGCTGGGTCGTGCCGTACTCCACCCGCAGCAGCAGGAACCCGATGAGCAGCGCCACCGCCGATATCGCCGTGACCAGCAGCGCCATCAGGGCCGACCGCCGCGCCTCGGCGCGGTGGTGATCGAAGCCGATGAGCAGGTAGGACGCCACTGCGGTCAGGTCCCAGAAGACGAAGAGGAGGATCAGGTCCTGCGCGGTCGCGAGGCCGACCATCGACGCCATGAACAGGACGATGGCCCCGTAGAAGCGCGCCCCTTCGGTGCGCGAACGACCCTCGTGCCCGAGATGGAGCGGGAGGTACGCCGTGCTGTAGAGGAAGACGAGCGCCCCGATGCCCGTGGCCAGGAGCGCGTACAGCGCGCCGAGCCCGTCCAGGCGGAACGCGAGCCGGAGATCCCAGCTCGGCGCCCAGGCGACGTCGAAGGCGCCGCCGCCGCCGCCCGCACCACATCGTCCGGCCCGTCGTAATCGGGGAAGCCCTGGCCGAGGTTGATCGCGCCGTGCCGCGTGGCCAGCGCACTCAT
>CALMNS010000185.1 GCA_937871635.1 uncultured Solirubrobacter sp. | reverse complement strand
GCGCTCCCGCTCCTCGAGCTCCACGGGCCGGTGGTCGCGCTCGATCCGGGCGACCCCGAGGCCCTCGCCGCGCGGCTGCGGGCCGGCGATCCGCCCGTGATCGGGCGGATCGAGGCCGGACGGCTCCTCCTCGATCCGCGCACCCTGCTCGGCGACGAGGAGCTCGAGGCGGCGGCCACCGCGGTGGCCGCCGCGATCGCCGGAGGCTAGGTGAGCAGGACGATCACGAGGATCACGGCGATGATCAGGGCGATGATGGCGATCGTGCGGGTGTTCATGGCGCCTCCCGGAGGTTGGGCAGCGGGCTGATCGCCTGCTGCGTCGGTCACTGAACGAAGCGGTACCCGCGTTTGGTCGATCGACGACGAAAACATGTACGGATACGGACGTCCGCGCGAGGACGCGCGGGCGCCGCGGTCGGTCTACGGGGCGGGATCGCCACCCCGGCGGTCGGCTTACGGGGCCGGGACCGCCACCCCCTACGGCGCCGGGACCGCCACCCGGTTGGCGGGCACGATCTGCGGCTGCAAGGCGAAGACCTCGCGCGAGCGCGGCTCGACGAGGACCTTCAGCCAGCCCACGTCGTTGTTGCCGGCCTGGGCGTTGTCCCCCGGCGTCTCGACCCGGGTGAAGTTCTCCAGCCGCCGGCCTTGGGCGTCGAGGAGCGGCTTGTCGATGCGGAAGTAGTGCGAGTCGCCGTGCAGCAGGACGACCGGCCGGCGGAACGCCGCGGCCTCCTCGCGCAGGGCCACGAGGAAGTCGAAGAAGCCGTCGCGCGGTTCGAGCGTGCGGGGGTCGCGCACGGGCGCCCGGGTCGGGTCGGCGGCGTCGAAGCCCGGGTTGGCCTGGATGGTGAGGAACACCGCGGCGCTGCGGCGCTCGCGGGCCCGGGCGAAGGTCCCGCGCAGCCAGGCGTTCGTGGCCGCGTTGCGCGCGGCGTACTCGGCCGGATCGGGCGACACGTCGCCCGAGCGGTTGTTGTCCGACCCGACGACGTGGAGCGTCGCGTAGCTCACCCCGCCGGCCTCCCAGCGCCGGTTCTCGACGTACGGGGCGGCCTGCTGCTCGACGCGCACCGCGCGGCGCCCGCGCGTGCGGTCGTCGGGGAAGAGCGTCCGGCGCAGGAGGTCGAGCCGCTCGCCGGAGGCGAACCCGCCGGCCGCGGGGCGGTCGCAGTCGGTCCACTCGTTGTCGCCCGGGGTGTAGAACGCCGGTGACCGCAGGCGGTCGAGCAGGTCGCGGAACCCCGGGTACACCGCGTCGTCGCAGCGCTCGCCGCCGGCCTTGATGTCGCCGTCGTGGATCGTGAAGGCGAGGCGCTGGCGGTTCATGTCCTCGATCAGGTTGGGCACCCCGGTGGCGCGCTGCTCCTCGGAGTAGGGCAGGTCGCCCCACAGCCCGATGGCGTAGGCGGCGCCGTGCGGCCGGCGCGGGTCGTCGCGGTCGGAGTCCGCCGTGGCGAGCCCGGCGGTGAGGGAGGCCGCGAGGAGCGCGGCGAGCAGCGGGAGGAGGAGGCGGCGCATGGGCGCGAACGTAGACCCGCCCCCGTCGCCGCGTGTCACGCGGCGGTGAAGCCCAGATGAGAGCCCTCTCATCCTCGCCTCACCGGGCTCTCACCCGTCGCGGCCACGTTGCCCTGTCATCGATGAAGCCCCGGATCGCCTTCTACTCGCACGATGCGCTTGGTCTCGGCCACATGCGTCGCAACCTGGCCCTCGCCCGGCGGGTGGTGCAGGGCGGTCGCCGGTCGGCGCTCCTGCTCACCGGTGCGCGTGAGGCCGCCTCGCTTCCGATGCCCGACGGGGTCGAGTGCCTGACCCTCCCGGCGCTGCGCAAGGGCGCCGACGGGAGCTACGGCAGCCGGTCGCTCGGGCTCTCCCTGGCCACCCTGCTGCGGCTGCGGTCAGAGACGCTACGGACCGTCCTCGAGGCGCTCGAGCCCGACGCGCTGGTCGTCGACAAGCACCCCCTCGGCTTCCGTGGCGAGCTCGAGCCGGCCGTGACCATGCTGCGGGCGCGCGGCGGCACGCGCCTGGTGCTCGGGCTCCGCGAGGTGCTCGACGAGCCCGAGGTCACCCGCTCGGAGTGGGCGCGCGAGGGGACGGAGGCCGCCATCGCGGCGTACTACGACCGCGTCTGGGTGTACGGCGATCCGGCCGTCTACGACCCCGTCGCCGAGTACGGGTTCGACGCCCTCGCGGACAAGGTCCGCTACACGGGCTACCTCGCGGTGGATCCTGACGCCGTGCCGGCCGAGCGCTCCGCGGCGCTGGGTGCGCTGGGGCTCCCGTCCGCCCCGCTCGTCCTGTGCGTCGTGGGCGGCGGGCAGGACGGCGGGGCGCTCGCCCGGGCCTTCGTGAAGACGCCGCTGCCCGCGGGTCACCACGGCGCGCTGATCGCCGGGCCGTTCATGCCCGCCGAGACCCGCGCGGCCCTCCACGCCGCGGCCGCGGCGCGTCCCGACCTCGACGTCCTCGACTTCGTCAGCGATCCGCGCGCCGCCTACGCCCACGCCGAGCGCATCATCACGATGGGCGGCTACAACACCGTCTGCGAGGCGATGGGCGCGGGCCCCCCGGTCCTGATCGTCCCGCGCGAGCGGCCCCGCCGCGAGCAGCTCATCCGCGCCGAGCGCCTGGCCGCCCACGGGGTGGTCG
>CALMNS010000184.1 GCA_937871635.1 uncultured Solirubrobacter sp. | reverse complement strand
GGCCGCCCGGGCGGCGGAGGCGGCGCGGGCGCGCGCGGCGTTCCTCGCCGAGGCGGGTGCGGTGCTCGACGCCTCGCTCATCCTCGACGAGACGCTCGCGGCGCTGGGGCGGCTGACCGTCCCGAAGATCGCCGACTGGTGCTCGTTCGACTTCGTCGAATCGGGCGGCCGGCTGCGGACCACGGCGATCACCCACTCCGACCCGGAGAAGGTCGCGGTGGCCGAGGAGTACCAGCGCCGCTTCCCGCCCGATCCGGCCGGCCCGGCCGGGGTGCCCGCCGTGGTGCGCACCGGGCGGCCCGAGCACTACCCGGAGATCACCCCGGAGATGCTGCGCGCGACGATCGACGACCCCGGGCGGCTGGAGCTCCTGCTCTCGCTCGGGATGGTCTCGGCGATGATCGTGCCGCTCACCGCGCGCGGCCACACGTTCGGGGCGATCACCTTCGTGGCCGCCGAGAGCGGGCGCCGCTTCGACGCCGACGACTTCGCGCTGGCCCAGGACCTCGCCGCGCGCGCCGCCCTGGCGCTCGACAACGCGCGGCTCTACCGGGAGCGCACCGAGGTCGCGCGGACGCTGCAGGCCAGCCTGCTCCCCGAGGTCCTCCCGCAGATCCCGGGGATCGCGCTGGCCGCCCGCTACGAGCCGCTGGGCGAGGCGACCGAGGTCGGCGGCGACTTCTACGACGTCTTCGAGCTCGGCGAGGGGCGCTGGGCGGTCGTCATCGGTGACGTTTGCGGCAAGGGCGCCGAGGCGGCCGCGCTCACCGCGCTGGCCCGCTACACGCTGCGGGCCGTCGCGCCGCTGGCGCCGGCGGAGGCGCTGCGGGCGCTCAACCGCGCGATCCTGCGCCAGCGCGACGACCTGCGCTTCATCACCATGGTCTACGCCGAGCTCGACCTGCGGGGCGCCGAGGTCCGCCTGACCCTGGCCAACGGAGGGCATCCGCCCGCGCTGCTCCTGCACCCGGAGGGGCCGGGAGAGGTGCTCGCCTGCCCGGGGACGCTCATCGGGGTGACCCCGGACCCGGCGCTCGAGGAGTGCTCGGTCGCGCTGGGCGCGGGGGACACCGTCGCGCTCTACACCGACGGGGTGACCGAGGCGAGCCACGCCACGCCGCTCGACGCGGACGCCATCCTCGCCGCCCTCGGCGGGCGCCGCTCGGCCGACGCGGTCGCCGACGGGCTGCAGGGCCTGGCGCGCGCCGACGGCGGCAACGCCCGCGACGACGTGGCGATCCTCGCCCTGCAGGTGGCCTGAGCGATGTACTCCGCCGGTGAGGTGGGCCACCTCGCCGGGGTGGCCGGCGACCGCGTCGGGCAGTGGGCGCGGTGGGGGCACATCCGCGCCTCGGTGTCGGCCGGCGAGCCGCACGTCTACGGCTGGGACGACGCCGCCGAGGCGATCGCGGTGCACGAGCTCGAGCGGGCGGGGCTCGGCCTGCCGGCCATCCGCCGGGCGG